>NZ_LFCV01000023.1 GCF_001037465.1 Xenorhabdus khoisanae | reverse complement strand
CATATAATAATTGTTATATAGTTTTTATAATAAATTTATTAAAGGATTAAGATTATTCGTTACCACTGTATACAATTCATTCACAATATTGATGTAACACAGTGATAACATTAGTTTTTATTTTGTTATTCCAAGGCAATGATCATAAAATGCGATTACAAGAGAAAATAAACATTATTTTAACAAAATGCAATCACCACAGAGTAAAAATCCACCTTCATCACAAAATAGCCAAACAAGCTACCAATTCAGATAAGATTATAAAAAGTAAAACAGTGTGGAAAATTACAGTATTATTTTGAGGTAGTCAGACTAAAGAAGAATAAAATATGAGCAAAGGTTTTTAAGAAATTATTCGAAATGATGTTATGGACCAATTGTGTTTTAATTGGTCACCTATTGATTGAATTTTGGCTGATTTACTCTCTATTTGAGTAAAAAGCTTCACCTTATTACATTAATGATTTAAATAAATACATAAGTGATCTTGACAGTATCATAATAACCCCGGAAACAGTGCTTTTACTCCTGTGACAATAAATTCAACACCTAACGACATTAACAATAATCCCATAATTCGGGTAATCACATTAATGCCGGTCTGCCCCAAAAATTTCACCAACAAAGATGCTGAACGGAATAACAACCAGCAACAACAAGCAAATAGCACACTGGTTAATGCCAATCCAAAATAATTTTGCCATCCTTGATAACGGGCGCTCCATACCATGCAAGAACTAATCGCCCCTGGCCCTGCCATAAGGGGTAACGCCAATGGCACAACAGCAACACTACTCCTCACCGCTGCTTCCGATTTTTCCAGCTTATTTTGTTTATCTTCTCCCAACTTGCCATTAATCATCGCTACTGCAATGGTAACTATCAACATCCCACCCGCTATACGAAACGAGTCTATTGAAATACCAAACACATAGAGGATAGAATCACCAATCAATAATGAAATACATAAGATAATGGCAACAGATAAGTTTGCTATGAAATTGGTTTTATTACGTCCCGCAGCTGTCTGATAATTAGTCATACTAATGAAAACAGGTAAAACGCCAATCGGGTTGACTAATGCAAACAATCCCATAAAAAATTTAATATATCCAGAAAGCTCCAGTAATGACTCACCCACAATTATCCCCTTCTCATACAACTAAATAAAACTTATAGCAATATCTAAACAATACAGTAAATCAAGACAAATTCGTTACGTTAAATCAACTAATTCGGTAATTTTTACCAATAAGATTGGTCTATCAATAATAAATACAATAAAAATAAAGTTAATAAATTGTATTGGATTGGTTAATTGAAAATTTAAATTTATACAAATATATCAACTGGAGGTTGTCCTCCAAAAACAAAAGCTGAATTGTGTCAGCTTAATGTTTTCATGATCTAAATCACAATATAAAAGCCTACAAATGATAAGCTGTATTCACCGTAAAATTTCAAGACAAGGAATTATTCCTATATTGATCATTTCGTTAAGCAATTTTTTAAGGCAATTAGCCGTATTTTTGTTTAGATCCAAAAGATTAATCTCATTACACTATTTGATAATTTAATAATCTCGCAGCTAATTGCCTTAAAAAATTTAACATTTATCAGGAGTAATTTTTATGGCTGTAACTCAACTTGCTGAACTCAATGAATTAGTTGCTCGCGTAAAAAAAGCCCAACACGAATTTGCTAACTTTTCTCAGGAACAAGTTGACCGAATTTTTCGTGCTGCTGCCCTTGCTGCCGCAGATGCCCGTATTCCACTGGCAAAATTAGCTGTGTCTGAATCTGGAATGGGAATAGTGGAAGATAAAGTGATCAAAAATCATTTTGCTTCTGAGTATATTTATAACGCCTATAAAGATGATAAAACCTGCGGCATCTTATCTGAAGATAATACGTTCGGTACCATTACTATTGCGGAGCCTATTGGCCTAATTTGCGGTATCGTTCCAACAACAAACCCGACATCTACGGCCATTTTCAAGGCACTTATCAGCCTGAAAACCCGAAATGGCATTATTTTCTCTCCTCATCCACGAGCTAAAAAGGCAACCAATAAAGCAGCCGAAATCGTCTTAAAAGCAGCAGTTGAAGCAGGAGCGCCAAAATACATCATTGGCTGGATAGATGAACCTTCTGTCGAGCTTTCAAATGCTTTAATGCATCACCCTGATATTAATTTGATTTTAGCAACCGGTGGCCCTGGCATGGTGAAAGCAGCTTACAGCTCAGGCAAACCTGCAATTGGTGTCGGTGCCGGTAATACCCCTGTAGTCATTGATGAATCAGCAGATATCAAGCGTGCCGTCGCATCAATTTTGATGTCCAAGACCTTCGATAATGGTGTGATTTGTGCCTCAGAACAATCAGTAATTGTTGTTGATGCTGTTTATGAGCAAGTTCGTGAACGTTTTTCAACTCACGGTGGATATATCCTGCAAGGAAAAGAGCTGAAGGCTGTTCAAGATATTATTTTGAAAAATGGTAACTTAAATGCTGCAATTGTTGGTCAGCCAGCAACAGAAATTGCTGAAATGGCCGGTGTTAATGTCCCTGAAAATACTAAAATTCTTATCGGTGAAGTCACGCAGGTCGATGAGACTGAACCTTTCGCTCATGAAAAATTATCGCCACTACTTGCTATGTACCGTGGTAAAGACTTTGAAGATGCCGTTGGAAAAGCTGAGAGGCTAGTTGAGATGGGCGGTATTGGGCATACTTCATGCCTCTATACTGAACAAGATAATCAGGCCGAGCGCATTAAATATTTCGGCGACAAAATGAAGACCGCCCGTATTTTGATCAACACACCGGCATCCCAAGGTGGAATCGGCGATTTGTATAACTTCAAGCTATCCCCTTCTCTAACGCTGGGTTGTGGATCTTGGGGCGGTAACTCCATTTCCGAAAATGTGGGGCCAAAACATCTGATCAATACGAAAACAGTCGCTAAAAGAGCCGAAAATATGTTGTGGCATAAACTTCCAAAATCAATCTATTTCCGACGCGGTTCTCTGCCTATTGCTTTGGAAGAAGTCGCTACAGACGGCGCAAAACGTGCTTTTATTGTTACAGACCGCTTCTTATTCAATAACGGTTATGCCGATCAGGTTATCAATGTGTTGAAATCTTACGGTATAGAAACTGAAGTCTTTTTCGAAGTTGAAGCAGACCCTACTTTGAGTATCGTCCGTAAAGGCGCTGAGCAAATGCATCTGTTTAAACCTGATGTCATTATTGCTCTTGGTGGCGGTTCCCCCATGGACGCGGCCAAAATTATGTGGGTGATGTATGAGCATCCAGAAACACATTTTGAAGAACTGGCCCTGCGCTTTATGGATATCCGTAAACGCATCTATAAGTTCCCGAAAATGGGTGTGAAAGCTAAAATGGTTGCCATTACCACGACTTCAGGAACAGGTTCAGAAGTAACGCCTTTCGCGGTTGTTACAGATGACATAACCGGGCAAAAATACCCATTGGCAGACTATGCACTGACTCCAGATATGGCGATTGTTGATGCCAATTTAGTTATGGACATGCCAAAATCCCTGTGTGCTTTTGGTGGCCTGGATGCAGTGACACACGCACTGGAAGCCTATGTTTCTGTTCTGGCTAATGAATATTCTGATGGGCAAGCCCTGCAAGCACTGAAGCTACTGAAAGATTTTCTGCCTGCCAGTTACCACGAAGGTGCAAAAAATCCCGTTGCTCGCGAACGTGTCCATAATGCAGCGACCATTGCCGGTATTGCTTTTGCTAATGCCTTTTTAGGCGTATGCCACTCCATGGCCCATAAACTTGGTTCCGAATTCCATATTCCACACGGTTTAGCCAATGCGCTGTTAATCTGCAATGTGATTCGCTACAACGCGAATGACAACCCAACAAAACAAACTGCATTCAGTCAATACGACCGCCCACAGGCACGACGTCGCTATGCGGAAATTGCAGATCATTTGGGATTAACCGCATCAGGTGATCGTACTGCTGCAAAAATTGAAAAACTGTTGGCCTGGCTAGAAGAGATGAAATCCCAGTTAGGCATTCCCGCTTCTATCCGCGAAACAGGTGTTCAAGAAGCTGACTTTCTGGCAAAAATTGACAAACTCGCAGAAGATGCATTTGATGACCAATGCACTGGGGCCAATCCACGTTATCCATTAATTTCTGAATTGAAGCAATTGCTATTGGATTCTTTCTATGGCCGTGAGTTCGTAGAACAAAGCGGATCTCAGCAGGCAATAAGACCAAATAGAAAAAATAATAAGAAACAATAACAAATAATAGGCTGATGTAACTTAAAAGGCGTCAGGGTAACCCAGCGCCTTTTTTTATTATTACATTTACCTGGCTTAATAACTTTATGCCCATTATTAGATCGCAACTTTTGTCGTATTAAGCTTTTTTTGCCTTAGCCTCACGAATAACGTCAGTATAGTGCTTACGGCACACAGAGACGTACTTTTCATTACCGCCAATATCAACCTGAGCCCCATCATAAACAACGTTCCCATCGCTGCCAAAGCGCAATACACGGCTGGCTTTTCTCCCACAATGGCAAATTGTTTTCAACTCCACCAATTTATCTGACCATGCGAGAAGATATTCGCTTCCACTGAATAACTCCCCTTGAAAATCAGTTCTCAGACCATAACAAAGGACAGGGATATCATCATAATCTACAATTTCACATAGCTGTTCGACATGTTCTTTCGTCAAGAATTGGCATTCATCAATCAAAACACAATGAACTTTTTCCGCCTCATTTTCACTTCTGATAAGCTCGGCAATATTTGTTTTTGGTGAAAACAGCAAAGCCTCAGCGGATAAACCAATACGGGAACTTACCTTTCCTTTACCGAACCGAGTATCGATTTCTGCTGTAAAAATCAGCGTTCTCATTCCTCTTTCGTTATAGTTATAGGATGATTGCAATAAGGAAGTTGATTTCCCTGCATTCATGGCAGAATAATAAAAATAAAGCTGAGCCATTGGCCCGTCCATCCTTTTGTCAAATTTAAACAGTCGGTATATCGCGGCAAGTTTACCACAAACTCTGATTGAGATTACTCCCTGTTATTGCTAAATGTGGAGTAGCAGAAACAAATTAGAACAAATAAGAAAATATTATTTTCATGATAATCATCACATTTGCGCATATAAAATCAGCACACAAGCACATTCTGCATGACAAATGAACGAAATTAACATGAAAAAGAAATAGTTATTTATCTTTCCACTCTTTGCATATTAATAATCATAGTGGTTTACTTTTGTTCAATTCAGTCACTATAATCATAACCAATAGATTACCCATAAAAAACTTTCAGCTCACACTAAATTCTTCAACTTATTTCCATAAGAACAGTTAACATTTCTTACGGATTGACTATAAATTAGTTTTATACGTCTCAGTTTATCCCTTACTCAACTTTACAGTAATCCGTCTTCATGCTTATTGAAAAATGGCAATCTGAATAGCGTGATTAAAACACAATATATCGATTATCAAAAAAATTGCATTTTAAAATGACATGTTTTAGCCTGAGAAAGTAAATTCACTATTGCAGAAAATAAAATAGCATTCTATTATTATCCCTACATCAGCCATCATCATTATAATTTGAGACCAGGACAATGAGCGAAAATTTAAAATCCTTAAATAACATCCGTACCTTGCGCGCACAAGCAAGAGAATGTGAACTTACTACTTTAGAAGAAATGCTGGAAAAACTTACGACTGTTGTTGAAGAACGTCGCGATGAAGAAAGCCATGCTCGTGCACAAATAGAAGAGCGTACACGTAAACTTCAAGAATACCGTGAAATGCTGGAAAAAGACGGTATTGAATTAAGTGATTTAGTAGACGCTTTAAGTGGTAAAGCTACTGGTAAATCTAAGCGTGCTGCACGTCCAGCTAAATATTCATACGTTGATGAAGGTGAAACTAAAACCTGGACCGGTCAAGGCCGTACACCAGCTGTAATCAAGAAAGCAATTGATGAAGAAGGCAAAAAACTGGAAGATTTCCTGATTTAATCAGTTGTTTTGTAGACTCAATAACAAAAATACCCTATAAGGGGTATTTTTGTTTTTATGCTTAATACAACTAACTAGGTTAATTACTGGTTGATGTAAAAACACAGAGATTTATATTAACGACTAAGTCGCTTTCATATTCTCATGTGATAAAGAAGAATTTAACACTAACTTAGTTTTTTATTAACATAAACTGATAAAAAAGGAGCTAATCGCTCCTTTTTTATTTCCACCATTACGCGGCCTGATAAAAGTCTAAGTACCAATCAACAAAGCGTTTTACCCCTTCCTTCACCGGAGTATCGGGTAAAAAGCCAATTTTATCGTAAAGCTCGCTAGAATCTGCGCACGTTGATAATACATCGCCATCCTGAATTTCCATAAAGTTTTTCTTTGCTTCAATTCCTAATGAATCTTCAATAGCTTCAATAAAATCCCCTAGCTTTGTAGGTTGACCGTTACCGATATTGTAAACACGGTATGGCGCAGAGCTGGCAGATATCTGACCGTCTTCAACTAACCAGTTTTTATTGGAAGCAGGAATGACAGCTTGTAATCTGATTATAGATTCAACAATATCATCAATATATGTAAAATCCCTCACCATATTACCATGGTTATAAACATCGATTGGTTTGCCTTCTAACATAGCTTTAGTAAATTTAAATAAAGCCATGTCAGGGCGACCCCATGGCCCATATACGGTAAAGAATCTCAACCCGGTAGTAGGAAGGTGATAAAGATGCGAATAACTGTGAGACATTAGCTCATCAGCTTTTTTCGTTGCTGCATATAAAGAAACAGGGTGATCAACAGAATCATCAGTAGAGAATGGCTGCTTTCTATTTAAACCATATACTGAACTTGAAGATGCATATAATAAATGTTCCACATGATTATGGCGGCATCCTTCAAGGATATTGATATGACCGATGATATTGGCATCAATATATGCCATTGGGTTTTGTATAGAATAACGCACGCCAGCTTGAGCACCCAAATGGATAACTCGCTGAAATTGATGTTTAGCAAACAATTCCGGGATGGAAACTCTATCGGCCAAATCTAATTTTTCAAATTTGAAATTCGAATAAGGGAGTAATAAATTTAATCTCGCCTGTTTTAAATTAACATCATAATAATCATTGAGGTTATCGATGCCGACAACCTCATGCCCCATATTCAATAATCGCTGGCTAACATGAAAACCAATAAAACCAGCGGAACCTGTAACTAAAAATTTCATATAATAACTCAAATGACTGGATTGATTGAGGCCCCGCGCCCAATTCCATAGTATGTAAATCCACGCGATTGCAGGCGCTCAGGATCGTAAAGATTACGTCCATCAAAAATCACAGGAGTTTTCAATGAATCCTTAATCACATCAAAATCAGGCGCTCTGAAGTTTTGCCATTCTGTGCATATAATCAAAGCATCAGCACCTTTTAATGCCGCCTCTTTGGTCCCCATTAAAGAAAGATCGTCACGCTGTCCATAAATACGTTGGGCTTCCTGCATGGCTTCTGGGTCATATGCCTGTATTGTAGCGCCACATTCCCATAATGTTTCCATCAAGACACGACTTGATGCTTCACGCATATCATCCGTATTAGGTTTAAACGATAATCCCCAAATAGCGAATGTTTTGCCAGTTAAATCATTACCAAAATGACGTTTTACAAAAGTAGGCAATTTTGTTTTCTGTTTTTCATTAACCTGCTCAACTGCCTGAAGAATTTTTGGCGTATATCCAATTTGTTCAGAAGTACGAATCAATGCCTGAACATCTTTCGGGAAACATGAACCACCATATCCACATCCAGGGTAAATAAAGTGATATCCGATGCGTGAATCAGAACCAATTCCCTGACGTACATTTTCAATGTCCGCTCCCAATATCTCTGCCAGGTTAGCAATTTCATTCATAAAACTAATTTTGGTTGCCAACATACAGTTAGCGGCATATTTAGTCAGTTCAGCACTGCGAATATCCATGACTATCATGCGATCGTGGTTACGATTAAAGGGTTCATAGAGTTCACGCATTACATCAACTACATCATCGTTATCACAACCGATGATTATGCGCTCAGGTCGCATGCAATCGGCAACTGCCGCACCTTCTTTCAAGAATTCAGGGTTAGAGACAACATCGAACGGGAGTTCTACATTGCGTTCTGCCAATGTTGCCTGCATCACTGCTCTGACTTTATCAGCCGTACCCACTGGTACTGTCGATTTGTCAACAACGACTTTATAGCCATCCATATTTTCCGCAATGGTTCTGGCTACCGCAGTGACATATTGAAGATCGGCTGATCCATCTTCATCAGGAGGTGTTCCTACTGCAATAAACTGTAATTTGCCATGAGCAATACCGGCTTTGGCATCCGTTGTAAAATTCAGACGCCCTTCTGCATGATTTTTCTTTACCAAAGGCGTCAAACCCGGTTCAAAAATAGGGATCTGACCATTTTTCAGGTTCTCGACTTTTTTTGCATCAACGTCAACACAAAGTACATCATGCCCGACTTCTGCAAACACGGTTGCCTGAACTAAGCCCACATAGCCAATACCAAATACAGTAACTTTCATATTACACCTTAAATCACCAGTAGATTATTTTTCAATCCGATTTTGCAAAGCCATGACCCAATCCGTGAATAATTTACCCAGTTCCTTATGTTTCATGCCATATTCAACAAATGCCTGCATATAACCTAATTTATTACCACAATCGTGGCTACGTCCCCGCAAGTGATAAGCCTCAACAGGTTCTTTTTCCATCAGCATGGCAATCGCATCTGTCAATTGTATTTCATCTCCTGCACCAGGTGCAGTTTTTGCCAATAATGGCCAAATATTTTCAGATAATACATAGCGCCCAACGATAGAAAGATTTGATGGTGCTTCTTCTGGTTTTGGCTTTTCAACAACGCGAACAATAGGTTTGCTATCACCCGGTTTTAGTTCTTCACCTAAACAATCGACGATACCATAATCCGAAACACTCTCTACAGGGACAGGTTCAACCAGAATTTGGCTTGCTCCACTACTATTAAAACGTGACAACATTTCGCTCAAATTGTATTTTGACAAATCAGTACTATATTCATCCAAAATAACATCCGGCAAAATCACCGCAAATGGCTCATTACCAATAAGGGGCTTGGCGCATAGCACCGCATGTCCCAACCCTTTTGCGATCCCTTGGCGGGTCTGCATGATGGTCACATGCTTTGGGCAAATAGACTGTATTTCGTCTAATAACTGGCGTTTTACTCTTTTCTCAAGAATCGCCTCAAGTTCAAAGCTGGTATCAAAATGGTTTTCTATCGAGTTTTTGGACGAATGTGTAACCAGAATAATTTCATTAATGCCCGCCTTGATACATTCATTGACGACATACTGAATAAGTGGTTTATCCACAAGAGGGAGCATTTCTTTAGGAATAGCCTTCGTGGCTGGTAACATCCGAGTTCCCAAACCGGCAACGGGTATAACAGCCTTTTTTACCTTTTTATTTATTACTGACATTACATTGTCTCCTACTGCTCTGTTATCACTGAAAAAATCCTTTACAGTTTAAACAATAGCATTAACTCTCTAAGAAATTGTATGTGTGAAGAAAATCGTACTTGCAAAAAATAACGCGCATGAGTATACCAGTTAATTCAACTAGATATACAGTACGAAAACATTTAATCACGCTTCAGTGATTCAATATTTAATATCACGATAAAATGATACATAAATGTTATAAACCAACTGATAAAGAGATGAAAAAAGCATCATTTTTATTTCTATTATGCTATGCGCTGTATTACCAAAAAAACGGTGCTCACTGATTTAAAATGAATGAATATTCTTCAATACAACGAAGGCAATTTGTTATCTCACGGTTTCTAATAATTACGGAACTTAATATATGCATTTAATCTGGTTGACAACAATAAAAATATTTTCTCTGTAGAAAATTATATAACTCATCATTTCAAAATCATCCATGATGAATCATATTCAAGCCTCTGTTCCACAATAGCAGGCACTTAGCAAGCATTGCGACGGTTGCCCATATTCGAGTATCATCAGCCAATGATAGCCCGATAGACCTGTACTATTCGCTTACATATCTTTGCAAGATTGCTCATATTGACAGCAATCATTTTGAATAATTGGAGTCATTTTGACAAACATGTGTTCCTGCGGCAGTGGTTCACCTTTCGCTCATTGTTGTAGTCCCTATCTCGAAAATCATCGTCCTGCTCCAAATGCCGAATATTTGATGCGTTCCAGATATAGTGCTTATGTTACGCAAAATGCAGACTACCTTATCGCTACTTGGCATCCTGATTGTCAGGCTGAAAATTGGCGTACAGAAATAGAAAAAAGTTTCGCGGATGTACAATGGCTGGGACTGAACGTCCTCGAAACGAGCGAAGGTAAACATAATGACGAGGCCTATGTTGAATTTTCAGCTTGCTTTATTGAACAAGGAAAGCAAGATAGGCAATTAATTCATGAGCGTTCGCGTTTTTTGCGCATTGAACAACGTTGGTTTTATATCGATGGCGTTCGCCCTCAGACAGGCCGTAATAGCCCTTGTCCGTGTGGTTCAGGCAAAAAATACAAGAAGTGCTGTGGATAAATCAGTATCTAAGTATTAAACATAACAATTCACAGGCAGTGAAGAATATTCGGGGATCTCGTAATCCATGCAAAACACAAACATACAAAAAAAAATCTTGCGTACAATCTGTCCTGACGCTAAAGGATTAATCGCAAAAATCACAAATATTTGTTACAAGCATCAATTAAATATCGTTCAAAACAATGAATTTGTAGATCATCGTACTGGACGTTTTTTTATGCGCACAGAGCTAGAGGGTATTTTCAACGATGAAACACTTCTGGCAGATTTGGATGATGCCCTGCCAGTCGGTTCAAATCGCGAATTAAATACAGCCGGTCGCCGCCGTATCGTTATCATGGTAACAAAAGAAGCGCATTGTATTGGCGATATCTTAGTAAAAAGCGCCTATGGTGGATTGGATGTTGAAATTGCCGCTGTTATCGGCAATCACACAACCCTGCAACACTTGGTTGAACAATTCGGTATTCCATTCCATTACATTAGCCATGAAGGTTTAACTCGTGAGCAACATGATGAAGCTCTAATGGCTCAAATCGATCAGTATGAACCTGATTATGTTGTGCTCGCTAAATACATGCGTGTTTTAACACCAGCATTTGTTCAGCATTATCCAAACCAAATCATCAACATCCATCATTCATTCTTACCGGCATTCATCGGGGCACGCCCTTATCATCAAGCTTATGAGCGTGGTGTAAAAATTATTGGTGCTACTGCTCATTATGTAAATGATAACTTAGACGAAGGCCCAATTATTACTCAGGATGTCATTAATGTGGATCACACCTATACTGCGGAAGAGATGATGCGTGCAGGGCGAGATGTTGAAAAAAATGTTTTAAGCCAGGCATTGCACTCTGTTTTTTCTCAACGAGTCTTTGTATATGGTAACCGCACTATTATCCTTTAAAAAGTAAGAAGTTATTGAGCGCCAGAGCATAATCTGCTCACAAGGTTTAAAAAAACATCGTTCGATACTTTATTTTCAATAAACTACTTTACAGCGGCGGCTTATTTGATATTATGCCGTCCGCTGCTAACGACAGCGAACAATTCAAAAATCTGGTGGGGTTCCCGAGCGGCCAAAGGGAGCAGACTGTAAATCTGCCGTCACAGACTTCGAAGGTTCGAATCCTTCCCCCACCACCATCAAAGAATCATCCTTACTTTATACCACCCAATAATTCAATATATTTCCTTCGGGGAAGGACAAGAACCTTCGACCACTACCATCAGAGAATCATTTACAATCCCCATCAGACACAATCCCCATCAGACAATAGCGCAACATATCCTGCTTTAGAGAAGTTCCAAAATCCTTCGGGCAAGACTCGAATTGAGTACAGAGTAATGATAATGCCTATAGCGTATGGAATTACATGAAATGAGATAATGAAATGTATCGTGTGGCATGATGTACTAATCCGAAGGTGAGGAACAAAATGACGAATCATCCTTCCTCACCACCATCAAAAGTCTATCCCAAGCCCTGAATGCATTACAAAAGCAATAAATGCATTTGGATAAGTACCAATAGCGGAGCTGGGAAAACTGGATGTTCGCTCCGCTTATGCAATCGACTACTCCATATCGCTAACAGAGTCGATGAAACGGTTTAACACGCTTGAATGAGACTTTGATTTGTAGACATAACACTGATTCACTGCATCAGGTCGTGATATTGGAATGAAGCCTAAGCTTTCTCCCTCTTCCAATGCGCCGGAGTGGGAATCTGTAACACAAATATAATCGGTTGACTGAATAAAATTAAGACAGCATTCTATATTGTCCATCTGTCGAATATTGACTTTCTCTCCATTTTTTATCATTTCCTCTTCCAAATTCTTTATCAAATTACCTTTGTAGAGTACGGGATCACATAACCAAGTTCTCTTTTTCAGTAATTGAGTAAAGTCCCCATTCACTTCATTCAATAACTCTTTACGGCAGCAAATCCCTAAATTTGGTCCATCAATTTTCCGTACAAGACTAAATCTATCGCTAAGTATTTTTTCTGAACTTAAAATTATCGTATTACCCTCATAGTCAACTATTTCATCAATGTTATCATAACTGAAGCGTAATATATTTACTTGAGCATTATTTCTGTCCGCTGCTTTATAAAGCGAAATCAGATGCTTTTTCTTACCCCAATCATGGTATATATTTACCACATTACAAATACTCCCGCTGATGTGTTTCTTTGTAATTTCCTTCTCTTTCAAATAGAGCTCTTTTAGGTCATTATATAACTCCACTCCGTCTTTGGTCAGAATCATCCCAAACTTCTCCCTTTTAAATAAGCGCTTTCCTAACGTCGCTTCAAAGTCTTTAATTGATTTAGCGACTGGGGGAGTCGTACGGTTCATCACTCTTGCCGCCTTGCTTAAAGAACCCATTTCCACCACCGCCATGAATGCTTCTAATTTACGAGAAAAAAACATAATTCACCGTTCCTATGTAACTTGTGGCTAAAATAATTTCCTTGAAATGGCCTTCTCATCAGGTAACCGCTAAATCAAACTTGATATTATGAAGGTATAATTTTGTACAATAAAAATAGATATTTTTCAAATGACATTTATATAAAATGCCAGCCCCTGATGCAATAATGCGGTTTAGATGAACTATATAATTCATCTATATCATGATGAATATTCCACCGTGATTGTAAGCCTTTAATAAATATAACCATGACCTACAAGCCCAAATTTCTATCAGAGATTGATTAACTCTTCTACTTTTTCATTAATTAATTTTTGTAACACACAACATAAAATAAATTCAAAGCATAAAAAACCTAACAGAAATTATAATATCACGCGTTTAATATAACATATTAAAACTAGTGAGTTATCATATATCCGTTAATTCATTACTTGTTAATTTTGTGTTTTTTATTATTTATAAAACGATTCGACACTCTAAATTTGGGGTAGCGAGAGTATTATACTCATAATAGTATTACATATAGGAGTAAAATAGCGAGATATCAAGATAGTTAGGTAAAATTTATTATTTAATAAATAGTTACATCTTTATTTATATCTGTTAACATTAAAAACTAGCATATTCTCAAGGTGATTATAACGATATGAAATTTATCTCATTCAATATTAATGGATTGCGAGCACGCCCTCATCAACTTGCTGCCATTATTGAACAACACCAACCAGATGTGATCGGATTGCAAGAAATAAAAGTTCATGATGAAATGTTTCCCTTAGAAGAAGTGAGCAAATTTGGCTATCACGTTTTCTATCACGGTCAAAAATCACACTATGGTGTTGCCTTGCTTACCCGCCAGCAACCCGTAGAAGTTCGCAAGGGTTTCCCTACAGATGATGAAGATGCACAACGTCGTATCATTATGGCTGATATCGAAACACCTCTCGGTTTATTAACTGTAATCAACGGCTATTTTCCTCAAGGAGAAAGTCGTGATCATCCGGTTAAATTTCCGGCGAAAGAAAATTTTTATCAGGATCTGCAATCCTACTTAGAAAATCACCATACTCCAACATCACACGTTCTGATCATGGGAGATATGAATATCAGCCCAACTGATCTCGATATTGGGATCGGAGAAAACAATCAAAAACGCTGGTTAAAAACGGGGAAATGCTCCTTCTTGCCAGAAGAAAGAGAGTGGATGGAACGCCTTAAGAATTGGGGGTTAATCGATACATTCCGGGCTAAGTATCCCGAAACCAATGACCAATTCTCTTGGTTTGATTATCGCTCAAAAGGGTTTGATGATAATCGCGGATTACGCATTGATTTGTTGCTTGCCAGCCAATCTTTAGCAGAACGGTGTATTTCTTCAGGCATTGATTATGCTATTCGCAGCATGGAAAAACCGTCTGATCATGCTCCTGTCTGGACAGAATTTGAAATATAATTACCAAATTATGAAACACAGCACCATTAATTACGGTGCTGTGCTATCACGTTGGTTATGTCTGATTAGCTTTATCTGCCTTTGTCTTATTCTGACGGGATTTTGTCTGTTTCCCTTTTTTACCTTTTGCAGGAGCAGGGGGTAAGTCCCTGAACGCCTTCAAATTTCGGTATTGTTTTGCCTGCCAGATTAATTGTTGCAACGTCTCCTGAAGAGGCAGCATAAAATCCTGATAGCGGAATTGCTTTTCGCTGATTTGCGTCAGTCGGGATTCCCAATGTGCTGTCATATCGGGTAATACGGCCATATCCGGTAATACATGGATCAACGCTCGTCCGGCAGGCGTAGCATGAATATAACGTCCTTTTTTATATAGAAACTCCCGTTTAAATAGCAGCTCAATAATCCCTGCCCGGGTTGCTTCCGTACCTAAACCGTCGGTTGCCCTCAGAACTTTTTTCAATGCTTTATCCTGAACAAATCGGGCGATACCCGTCATTGCAGACAATAATGTTGCATCAGTAAAAGGTCGTGGTGGTTGTGTCTGCCTTTCCACCAATTCCCCCTTCTCACACAAAAGTTCATCGCCCTTAGCAACAATCGGTAATGGAGTACCTTCGTTTTCTTCATCTCTCTCCTTGTTACCAAGCAAAGTTCTCCAGCCCGCTTCTGCTAAAAAACGTGCTTTAGCGATAAATTTTCCACCTGCAATATCGAGTTCAATCGTGCACTTACGGAATACCGCATCAGGGAAAAATTGCATCAGATATTGCCGAGCGATTAAGCCATAAATGTGACTTTCATTATCTGTCAAATGAACTTGGCTACTGCGGGCAGTAGGAACAATGGCATGATGCGCATCAACTTTCTTATCATCCCAACAACGATTCTTTTTATCCACATCCAAAGCATCTTGAGGAAGCAAATGTGCAGCATGCACTGAAATAGCATTCAAGACCGCATGACGCCCTGCAAAATGTTCTTCTGGCAAATAACGACAGTCCGAGCGTGGATAAGTAATCAATTTATGGGTTTCATAAAGCCGCTGACAAATATCAAGTACTTCTTGAGCACTCAAACCAAAACGCTTGGCTGCTTCAATCTGCAAGGAAGAAAGCGAAAATGGCAATGGTGCCGTTTCTGATTCCCGTTTATCCTGATAGGCAGTGACATAGGCAGGTTGCCCTGTAATACGCGCTACAACATGCTCTGCTAGTGGACGATGAATTACCCTTCCTTCCTCGTCCTGAAAATCAATGCATGATTCACTTGGCTGCCACAATGCCGTAAACCGCTCTTCATTTGGCGTGACAATATGTGCTTTAACCTCAAAAAAATCTTTCGGCACAAAATGCTCTATTTCTTCATCACGACGCACAACTAACCCTAAAATGGGTGTTTGAACACGCCCAACAGACAGTACTCCCTGATAACCAGCATTCTTGCCCAATAACGTATAAGCACGGGTCATATTGATGCCATAAAGCCAATCTGCTCTCGCTCGGGCAAGTGCAGAAACACACAAGGGAACAAATTCCCTGTTGCTTCTCAGACGCTCAATAGCTTTTGTGACTGCCTGAGGATTT
The DNA here is from genome assembly GCF_001037465.1 of Xenorhabdus khoisanae. Classification (GTDB taxonomy): domain Bacteria; phylum Pseudomonadota; class Gammaproteobacteria; order Enterobacterales; family Enterobacteriaceae; genus Xenorhabdus; species Xenorhabdus khoisanae. The sequence goes on along the minus strand of NZ_LFCV01000023.1, from coordinate 25,528 downwards.
AAGTCATTAATCAGGCAACGTTGGACATTTTGCTTTTTTTCCGTATCCAGCTCTAAAAAATCCAGCACTTCATCCACCAGCAATTGCCCTTCACGATCCGGGTCACCTGCATGGACAATTTCGTTCGCCCTTTCCAGTAGAGATTTAATTGTATTGAGCTGCTTAGCCACGGCAGCCCGTGGCTTTAACTGCCATTTTTCAGGAATGATCGGTAAATCAGCCAATACCCAGCGGGCATAACGGGCATCGTAAGCATCTGGTTCAGCCTGCTCCAATAGATGACCAACACACCAAGTAACAAACTGATTATTACCGCACTCTATAAACCCATCCCCACGCCGATGAGGTTTCGGTAACACATCCGCTATAGCTCTCGCCAGGCTGGGTTTTTCTGCAATAAAAAGACGCATGGAATTATTCAATATTTACCTGTAAAAAATATACTTTGAATACATCATATTAATTCAACAAATTTTCTAAACTTCCCTTACTCGGATAGCCATTCCTATAGTATTAGACATATTTTATGCTTGCCACAACTTTGAGGTATTCACATCACGAAACAGTGTGTGAACCGATCGTTCGGGGAGGTAGTCCAGGTATGCACGGATACCCGATTGATATCAATGACAAGAGGACGTTTACCATTGGTAAAACGAAGCCATAAATCTGTTATAGCCATATTAATTTTTTCAAAAAACTAACATGGCTTTTAAATGATAATTGTGGTTATTTATTCAACAACTTCAATTAATGCCCTGTCTGAGCTTGGTTCAGACAATTCACCAATCGCAATCAAATCAATATCGTGGTTGCGTGCAATGGCTTTCGCCTCTTTCACGGCATCCGGCAAAATAGCCAGCAATAAACCGCCCGACGTTTGTGGATCACACAAGAGATGACGTTGACGAACAGTCATTTCTCCTATTAAGTGTCCATAACTGTCAAAGTTGCGCCCCGTGCCACCAGGTACGCAACCTTTTTCAATATAAGCATCAACATTCGGCAATCTTGGTATCTGCGAAAACTTGACCGTTGCCTGAACGCCCGAACCTTCACAAATCTCACCTAAATGCCCTAACAGGCCAAAACCTGTTACATCCGTCATCGCCGTGACACCTTCAATTCCTGCAAAATCTGCACCTGCTTTATTCAGCTTGCACATGGTTTCTTTCGCAACACCTTGGTGTTCAGGCTGAAGCAAACCTTTCTTTTCAGCTGTAGTCAATACGCCAATACCTAAAGGTTTAGTCAAAAACAGGTGGCTGCCTGCTTTTGCCTGATTATTACGCTTCACACGCTCAATATTGATGATACCGGTCACTGCCAAACCAAAAATAGGCTCAGGGGCGTCAATTGAATGCCCACCAGCAAGGGAAATACCTGCTGCCTGACAAACAGCCCGACCACCTTCAATGACTTTTTGAGCAATTTCCGGGGATAATTTAGCAATTGGCCAACCCAGAATTGCAATCGCCATGATCGGCCTCCCTCCCATCGCGTAAATATCACTGATGGCATTAGTCGCCGCAATTCGACCAAAATCAAATGGGTCATCAACAATTGGCATAAAGAAATCCGTAGTGCTAATGATGCCTGTGCCATTGCCAATATCATACACAGCAGCATCATCACGGGTTTCGTTACCCACCAGCAAATTAGGATCGAAAAATTTTGCTTGTTCACTATGCAAAATAGTTTCCAATACTTTAGGAGAAATTTTGCAGCCACAGCCGGCGCCATGGCTATACTGAGTCAGACGGATTTCTGTTGACATTGTTGTTCACTCCGTTAGAAGTAACTGACAAATTGTGTTAAGTCTGGTGTTGCTACTTTTACTGGGGCCTTGAGTTCCGGCGTCCCTAAATAGAGGAATCCCACAATTTTGTCATTCTCACTACATCCCAAACCCGCTTTAACAATGGGATCTTCTGTCCATGGGCCTGAGCGCCATATGCCGCCAAAACCCTGGGCAACAGCCGCCATCTGCATGGCGTGAACGGCACAGCCCGCAGCAACAACTTGTTCCCATGCAGGTACTTTTGCATGTTCAACCACTTTAGCAATAACCGTGATGATCATCGGGGCACGATAAGGTGCATTTTTTGCTTTTTCTTCAACTTCTTTGCCTAATTCTCCCGCAATGGCTGCTTTTTCAAGAAGTGCGCTAAATTTATCAATGCCTTCTCCCTGCATTACAACAAAATGCCAAGGACGCAATGCCCCATGATCAGGTGCTCTCATCCCTGCGGCTAAAATATATTGTAATTCGTTTCCTTCTGGGGCTGGTGTCGTTAAGCGGGCAATTGAACGACGATTCAACAAAAGTTCCAAAGCATTCATGATTTCCTCCTGAATAAGATAATCTGTCACAAACCAATATTCTCTGTTTATTTGTTAATGAATGAAAGCACAGAAATCGTTTTTTCAACCGCTTCCGTGATTTCTGGCTGACATTTACAAATAAGCTGATTAGGATAACCCCATTTGATACCATAACTGGAGACGATATGCGTACTTTATGGAAATTTATAGCGTCATTATTTAAATGGAGTTGGAAGCTGCTAAATTTCGTTCGCCAACTTATTTCTAATTTTATCTTTATCCTGTTGATTGTTATCGTTGCCGTTGGCGTAATCGCTTACCAGCACCAATCTAATTCTAACAATAACTATCAAGGCGCATTATATGTAGATCTATCTGGTATAGTTCTTGACCGAGTATCCGCTCGCAGCCCGCTTGACCTATTGGGGAAAAGCCTTTTCGACTCCTCCGGTAAAAGTTCACAGGAAACTTCTGTATTTGACATTGTTGACAGCATTCGTCGTGCCAAAAATGATCCCAAAATTACGGGAATGGTATTAAAGCTGAATAACTTTGTCGGTGCTGATCAGCCTTCCCTGAAATATATCGGCAAAGCCATCAGCGAATTTAAAGCGGCGGGCAAACCTGTTTTTGCAATGGGTGATGCTTACAGTCAATCACAATATTATTTAGCCAGCTATGCAAATGAAATATACCTGTCCCCACAAGGCGCAGTTGATATCCATGGTTTCTCGACCAATCATTTGTATTACAAGTCATTATTGGACACGTTGAAAGTTTCTACCCATATTTTTCGTGTAGGAACCTATAAATCGGCAGTGGAGCCCTTTTTACGGGATGATATGTCAGAAGACGCACGTAAAGCTGACAGTCTGTGGCTCAACGAGCTTTGGAATAATTACTTGAATACCATTGCCGTTAACAGGAAGACTTCTGCCGAACAAATATCCCCTGCTGCAACTAACTTCCTTGAAAAATTTCGTAAAGCTGATGGTGATGCCGCACTGTATGCGTATCAAAACAAGCTGGTCAATTATATTGAACCACGTAGTGCTGTTGAAAATAAAATGAAGGAAATCTTTGGTTGGGATGCGGAACGAAAGCATTTCAACTACATCAGCATCTATGATTATATTGCCCTGAAACCAGTACAAATCCCGGACAATAATCAAGGTAACATTGCCGTTATTATTGCTGAAGGCGCGATTTTAGATGGTGGAGAAGAGCCGGGCGTAGTAGGAAGTGACACAATTGTGGAGCAGCTACGTGAAGCACGCAATAATCCTGACATAAAAGCAATCTTATTGCGGGTAAACAGCCCTGGTGGCAGTATCGGTGCATCAGAGATTATTCGTAGTGAAATTGCGGCCATCCGCCATGGCGATGAAAAAAATAATGGTAAAGGCGCTAAACCTGTTGTGGTTTCAATGGGAGGTTTAGCAGCATCAGGCGGCTACTGGATATCCACCCCTGCTAACTACATCATTGCAGATCCAAATACATTAACAGGTTCTATCGGTGTTTTTGGTATGTTTCAAACGTTTGAAAAAAGCCTAAATTATATCGGTGTGAATACTGATGGTGTTTCAACAACGCCACTGGCAGATATCTCCGCTACCAAAGGCATTAACCAAATAGCCTCCGATGTAATACAGTTGGCTATCGAAAATGGTTACAGTAAGTTTATCAAACTGGTTGCACATTCACGCAACAAATCGCTGGATGAAACCGATAAAATTGCTCAAGGACGTGTTTGGAGCGGTCTTGATGCCAAAAAACTTGGTTTAGTCGATCAGTTGGGTGATTTTGATGATGCTGTCAAAAAAGCCGCTGAACTGGCAGGAGTTAAAAACGTATCACTGAACTGGATGCAGCCTGAACTTTCATTCTCTGAAAGAATGATGTTAGGTTTCTCTTCATCAGCACAAGCCCTGCTGCCAAATACTTTACAGTCAATGTTGCCAGCTCCGTTTTCTCAGGTTGCTCAAGACATGAAAAAACAAGCTGTGTTTTATAACAAGATGAATGATCCGCAGAATATTTATACATTCTGTCTGAACTGTGTCGATATCCGTTAAAAACGACTCATCTATACCCAATGGATTTTAAGTTGCATCGCGACGGGTATACATCAAATTTGAAGCCTGATTTCACGATCAGGCTTTTTTTATTCTTCATACTCCCTATAATCCGGCTAAATATTTTTATTGAGACGTGATCATGCAGAAGAAATCTATCTATGTTGTTTACACTGGCGGTACAATCGGGATGCAGCATTCTCCTAATGGGTACATTCCTGTCTCCGGCCATTTGCAGCAGCAACTCGCAAAAATGCCTGAATTCCACCGCCCAGAAATGCCAACATTTACGATCCGTGAACATCAACCTCTGATTGACTCTTCTGATATGAGTCCTGATGACTGGGACACTATCGCGAATGATATCTACCAGAATTATCATGATTATGACGGTTTTGTTATTCTGCATGGCACCGACACCATGGCTTTCACTGCCTCAGCGCTTTCTTTCATGCTTGAGAACCTCAACAAGCCGGTTATTGTGACAGGGTCACAAATTCCTTTAGAAGCACTCCGTTCTGATGGTCAGACAAACTTACTTAACGCCTTGTACCTTGCAGCTAACTACCCTATCAACGAAGTCAGTCTGTTTTTCAGCAATAAACTATTTCGTGGAAATAGAACAATTAAAGCCCACGCTGATGGTTTTGATGCCTTTTCATCCCCTAACTGTTCACCATTAATGGAAGCAGGCATCAATATTCGCACCTTCAAAACAAGCCCCATCCCTGTCAAGCACAGCGAATTTGTCGTCAATCCGATCACTTCGCAACCGATTGGTGTTGTAACCATCTACCCAGGCTTATCCAGCCAAGTGGTAGAAAACATCCTGATGCAACCGGTTAAGGCATTGATTTTAAGATCATATGGAGTGGGCAATGCTCCGCAATGTGCTTCTTTACTAAAAACATTAAAAGAAGCGACCGAGCGAGGAATTATCGTAGTTAATTTGACTCAATGTATTTCTGGCCGGGTCAATATGGAGGGATATGCTACTGGTCACTCATTGGCTGCATCAGGTGTTATCAGCGGTTATGACATGACTTTCGAGGCCACCTTGACGAAATTGCACTACTTATTGAGCCAACCTTATACACCCGAAGAAATTCGCTACCTGATGCAGCAGAATTTACGCGGTGAATTGAGCTATTCAGATGATTAATGAAAAGGTAAATCGAGAAATATGATGAAAACAGCATTATTACTTATCGATCTGCAAAATGATTTCTGTACTGGAGGCGCATTGGCAGTTAAAGAGAGCGAGACTGTCATCAAAGTAGCGAATGAGGTTATCGCCCTCTGTCAGGAAAATAATAGCCAGAAGAATCATATTGCTATTATTGCCAGTCAGGATTGGCACCCAACAAACCACATGAGTTTTGCCGTAAATTCCGGGCAAAAAATGGGGGAATTAGGCGAACTTAATGGCATTTCCCAAATATGGTGGCCTGTTCATTGTGTACAGGGGCAATTTGGAGCAGAATTTCATCCTTCATTAAACCAATCGGCTATCCAGAAGGTTTTCCAAAAAGGTGAGAATCCTCAGATAGATAGTTATAGTGCGTTTTTCGACAATGACCATAAACGCGAAACTCAACTGCATGGATGGCTGGCTGAACATAATATACAGCGCTTACTTGTATTAGGCATTGCTACTGATTACTGCGTCAAATTTACAGTGCTTGATGCTTTGGCTCTGGGCTACGAAACCTATGTGATTACAGATGGTTGTCGTGGTGTCAATATTCAGCCCAATGACAGCCAGCACGCATTTGAGGAAATGGCAGCTAAAGGCGCTAAATTAATTTCACAAAGCGAAATAGTATCGATTTTGTAAACACCAAACGTAGCCTCGCCCTGCTTTTGCTAGAAATAGCTTTTGCCAAGGACGAGGTTTTTATTTCGATTCAATTCATATCAGTCTTCTGATTGCGGTTTTAGTTTTACAACCATTTGGGACTGGAATGTCGCTTTTAGCTCTTGTTTACTTTTGATAGTAATTTGGCCATCTGTGCCAATCGTCATATGTTCAGGATCATGATTATGTTTGGCTTGCCAAAGCATCACTGCCTGTAAACTATGTTCTTTCTGTTCTGGCGTAAGTGGTACGCCATCCTGCCATTTTCCTAATTCGACAGCCTGAACCAATCGCTGATAAATTTCGGGTGTCATGGCAGAAATTAAATCATCCAACTTCATTAATATTCCTTAACGGCTACATGGCTACTTATATTATTTACACGATGACACTGAGCATTACTATAAGCCGACACCATTTCAATTAATATCACCACAAGTTAATAACAGTGCGTTAACATAAAGCTGAATCGTTTCTTTTGCATTATTAAACCCAATAGTTTCACCTGAGTTTAAAAGCAGCCTAAAATGGCATTAACCTGCTATTTCTTCTCCTGTTTCTTTATCAATAAAACGCAATGCTGCTGAATTGATGCAGAAACGCTCCCCTGTCGGTTTGGGGCCATCGGGAAAAACATGCCCTAAATGAGCCTGACAATGGTTACAACGTACCTCTATCCGATGCATATTATGTGAATAATCATCAAGGTAAGTGATGGAATCATCATTGACCGGCTGGTAAAAGCTCGGCCATCCGCATCCGGAATCAAATTTAGTATCTGAAACAAATAATGGTTGGCGACAACACAGGCAATGGTAAATACCACTTTTTTTGTTGTGCAGTAGTTTTCCTGAAAACGGCGGCTCAGTGCCTGCTTCTTGCGTAACATGGCGCTGAATTGGACTAAGCTGTTCTATAGAAAGGGAAATATTTTGACTTTTAGTCATGATGACCACCTTTTAAGGTCAATGTTTTCCATAAAAAATCATCGAAAACAACAAAAAATCAACATAAACATGTTAAAACGCATTCTAACCCATTCAACACAGCAATTTACCTTACTAATTGTGATAAATCTCACATATCTAACCGATGGTAACTTTAAATATCTTCCTATACCCCGATAATGGTGTGCGTAGAGCTTAACCCGGCTGTATAACAAGCGTTCAGATAGTGATTATTAAATTGATCTTTTTCAATTGTTGACACGATTCCGCTTGACGGCTGGCAAGATTTTGGTAACTTTAGAAACAACTTTTAATTCACTAAAAAATAGCTGGTGGAATACTATGACTATCAAAGTAGGTATTAACGGTTTTGGTCGTATCGGCCGTATTGTTTTCCGTGCTGCACAAGAGCGTTCAGATATTGAAATCGTTGCTATCAATGATCTGTTAGATGCAGAGTACATGGCTTACATGCTGAAATACGATTCAACCCACGGCCGCTTCAACGGTACTGTTGAAGTTAAAGAAGGTCAGCTGGTTGTTAACGGCAAAACCATCCGCGTTACATCTGAAAGAGACCCAGCTAACCTGAAATGGAACGAAGTGGGTGTTGATGTTGTTGCAGAAGCAACAGGTATCTTCCTGACTGACGAAACTGCACGTAAACACATCGCTGCAGGCGCGAAAAAAGTTGTTCTGACTGGCCCATCTAAAGACAACACTCCAATGTTTGTTATGGGTGTCAACCACAACGCTTATGCAGGTCAGGATATCGTTTCTAACGCATCTTGCACCACTAACTGCCTGGCTCCACTGGCTAAAGTTATCAATGACAAATTTGGCATCGTTGAAGGTTTGATGACAACTGTTCACGCAACAACTGCCACTCAGAAAACTGTTGACGGTCCTTCTGCGAAAGACTGGCGCGGTGGCCGTGGTGCAGCACAGAACATCATCCCATCTTCTACCGGTGCAGCAAAAGCAGTAGGTAAAGTTATCCCAGAACTGAACGGTAAACTGACTGGTATGTCTTTCCGTGTTCCTACTCCTAACGTTTCTGTTGTTGACCTGACTGCTCGTCTGGAAAAACCAGCAACTTACGCTGAAATCTGTGACGCAATCAAAGAAGCGGCAGAAGGCGAGTTGAAAGGTATTCTGGGCTATACTGAAGACGATGTTGTTTCTACTGATTTCAACGGCGAAAAACTGACTTCTGTATTTGATGCAAAAGCAGGTATTGCCCTGAACGACAACTTTGTAAAACTGGTTTCCTGGTATGACAACGAAACAGGTTACTCAAACAAAGTTCTGGATCTGATCGCTCATATTTCTAAATAATCGAGCTTTCTCCATATTCAAAAGCCACCTGTTTACGGGTGGCTTTTATGTTCCCAAATTTATATTTTCAGAACATTGAGCTATTCTTGAGCCTTAGCACTACTACTCATTCAAACCATTACTCATTCAAGATGTTACCTATTCAGGTTTACATAAGGTTATGACAAATGCTTGATAAAATTTTTTCATTACCGGTTGTAGAACAGATATCCCCTTATATCAGTCAACGAAACATCGACAGCTTTCCTTTGATTGTTGTTTCCCATCCTAAAGCATGCGGTGCGATTAGCATTCAGGGAGCACATCTGCTCACATGGCAGCCTGATGGCGAAAAACCCATATTATGGTTGAGTGATAAAACTCCCTTTAAAGCGGGAACAGCAATTCGGGGTGGTATTCCTATCTGTTGGCCCTGGTTTGGCCCAGTTTCTGCTCCCAGCCACGGATTTGCCCGAATACTGCCCTGGGAGCTCAAAGCACACCATGAAAACGAAAATGGCGTTATTTTGACATTTACTCTCCAGAGTAGCGCTTATACCCATAAATTATGGCCACATGAATTCACGCTAATTGCCCGCTTTAAATTAGGGGAAACCTGTGAAATAGAGCTGGAATGTCACGGTGAATATCAAGCTACTGGCGCTCTTCACTCTTATTTCAATGTCAGTGACATCAATCAAGTTCGGGTCAGTGGGCTTGGTGCTCATTTTATTGATACTGTTGCAGACAGAGAAGAGTACGTCCATGAAGATTTAATTTTTAAGGGACGAACAGACCGCATTTATACAGAGCCGGACGATTTCAGCTTATTGAGAGACTCCCTGTGGCAGCGAACGATTGAAATACACCACTATCACCATAGTGATGTAGTATGCTGGAACCCTGGCGCTGAACTTTCCAATAATATGAAAGATATGAGCCGAGAAGGTTATAAAAACATGGCCTGTATCGAAACTGCACGTATCAATAACCCATTGCACCCCAGAAATGGCAATCCTGATAGATTGTCCGTTATTATTCGCTGCCGCAAAATTCCTGATGGTTATTAGATATAAAATAATGAAAAGCTGAACCTTGCCATAACAATTGCAGACATTCAGCTTTTCAGTACCTATCTATTTTCAGTATCTATCTGTTTTCATTAGCTATTTGGAAGAAAAACCAGAACGTGAAAAATCAGAACGTATAAGTAATACCGGACCAAATAATACCGGAGTATGAACGATTGATCATCGGGCTATCTTTAACTTGACTTGGTAAATATTCGACACGCCCTGCCATGAAGGCTGTCCAACTTTCACTAATAGAATAATAACCAGATAATTCAAAATAAGGACTCCAACTATCTCCTGGAGTGTATTCAGCCAACCCACTACGTACCGACTCTCTTTTTGTTATGCCATAGCTATAGCGGTTCTGTTTTTTACTATCCCAAATCACACCAATGCCGGGTTTCAATACCCAATCGCCTTGCTCAATACTATATAAATAGGAAAAGTCAGCACGGAACCCCTTACTCTCTCCTAACATATCAGCAGCAACAGAAGCACGCAGTGTTCCCCAGTCTTCATGATGCTGATAAGTAAAGCCACCCATCATCGTGTCACGACGGCGATCCAACTTTTTCATTTTTTCATCTTTACTATCTTTGGGATGAAAGTCTTGCGGAGAATAAAATATATCAACAGAGAGTTCGTCTTTGGGTTTATTCCAGAGGTAATAACCAGCAGTTAACGTATGAAAATAAAAGTTTTCACTTTCATAAGAAACCATAGGGACGGGCAGGAAATTATCCTGCGCTTTCACGCCCTTGTAAGGTTTAGCCTCATACACCGCCGACAAACCAACAGACCATTCACCAGCATATGTCACAGAAGAAAATAAGCACAGACCAGCTACAGCAACAAATACCTTATTTTTATTCATATTAAGTTATTTCCACTTTAATGAGTCTTTGTTAATTTAGTTTCCTGTAAAACAAATAGCTAAAAACATTCGTATTAAAAAAACAAACACCAATATGCAAAGGGTGAAAAAGCCCCCACTGCATCTTAGTTTACGATTAATCATACAGTATTAGATATATTTTGTGCTGACCGCCATTCTAAAAAAATCACATCAAATACTGTGATCAGCACAGTTACTCAAAAAGAAAAACTACCCAATAAGCCAATCTATTAGACATGAAATAATTTAGGTATAAAATAATCCAGAGAAAGTTAACCCCTCTGGATTACTTCAGAGATATAAGACTATTCCAAATACCTTAACCGAATAACATTACTTCCTCAGAAAACGGCATTCAGTTAAGAATAAGAAATTAAGTAACGGTGACAGGGACTCTTTTTGCTAAAGCACACAGAAGTTCATACCCAATAGTGCCTGCCGACTCTGCAACTTCATCCACGGGTAGTTTTGTTCCCCACAATTCGACAGTACTGCCTATGTTTGCCTGTGGGCAGGGAGTCAGATCAACAGTCATCATGTCCATTGATATAGCGCCCAATAATTGAGTACGGATACCATCAACCATGACAGGGGTTCCCGTTGGGGCATGTCTCGGATATCCATCCGCATAGCCACATGCTACTGTGCCTACACGCATGGGTTTCTGAGTTGTATAGCGGCTGCCATAGCCAATCTTTTCTCCTTTGGGAAGCTCGTGAACCGCAATGATTTCACTTTGCAACGTCATAGTGGGTTTCAATCCAATATCCGCAATATCACACCACTTTCCGCTTGGAGATGCACCATAGAGAATAATGCCCGGGCGAACCCAATCGCCATGTGTCTTCGGATGCCACAAAACAGCACCAGAATTCGCCAAACAATAAGCAAGTGAGTTCATTTGCAAGCCTTCAACAACCGCAAACTGCTCATCAACACCAACTTCATTATCAGAATTAGCAAAATGGGCCATTAAAGTCACTGAATTGACATTTTTAATCCCTCTCGCTTTTGAAACTATCTGCGGAAATTCTGCTGGCGTGAATCCTAACCGATTCATACCACTATTAAGTTTCAAATAGATATCAATGGGCTTGTCCAACCTGGTTTTTTCTATCTCCTCAAGATGCCAATAACTATGTACTGCGGTTGTCAGACGATACTCATTAATAATGTCTAAATCCGATGGTTTGAAAAAACCTTCCAATAATAGGATTGGTCCCTGCCATCCTTGTTCCCTTAAATAAATAGCTTCATTCATGTCGAGCAGTGCAAACCCATCTGTCTGTATGAGTGATTGCCATACTCGGTCCAATCCATGCCCATACGCATTCGCTTTCACTACCGACCAGACTTTACTGTTACCAACCTTTTGGCGAATAACCGATAAATTATGGCGGAATGCTTCGAGATGGATCGTTGCCAAAATAGGACGTGGCATAACGACCCCTTTTCTATGATTTATGCAGTATGTAAATGAGGCTTCATTGGAAGCACTTTTATATTGAACCCATTGATATATCTAAATACAGAGAGATCATCTGCCGCAATATCAGGCTTCTTGCCTGAAATTAAATCAGCCAATAACTTTCCTGAACCGCAGGCCATTGTCCAGCCTAGTGTTCCATGCCCGGTATTTAAATAAAGATTCGAATATTTGGTTGGGCCAACGATAGGCGTTCCATCTGGTGTCATCGGACGTAAACCCGCCCAGAATGAGGCTTCTTCAATCCTGCCACCATTGTGGTAGAGATCTTGCACAACCATCTTCAGCGTTTCACAGCGATGTTGAAGAACGTTCAAATTAAAACCGACAACTTCTGCCATACCACCAACGCGAATACGATCATCAAAACGGGTAATAGCAATTTTGTACGTTTCATCGAGCACGGTTGATACGGGTGCCCTTGATTCATCCATAATCGGCATCGTTAATGAATAGCCTTTCATTGGATAAACCGGAATTTTGACGTGATTTTTCAATATCTCAGTGGAATAAGAACCCATCGCCACCACATAATGATCAGCAGTCATGATGCCATCATCACATTGGATACCCGATACTTTATGCCCATCCACCAAAATCTGCTTAACGTGCTTATTAAAAATAAATTTCACACCAGTATCTTCGGCCATTTTTGCCAGGGTCTTGGTAAAAATCTGGCAATCACCCGTTTCATCATTTGGTAATTGCAACCCACCGGTCAGTTTATGGAAAGTATGGGTAAGAGCGGGTTCCACAGTTGCTAATTGTTCGGCAGTCAATAACCGATAAGGCACCCCTTCTTGCTCTAACACCGCAATATCATTGGCAGCATTATCAAATTGCTTGGCTGTTCTGAACAGTTGCAGCGTTCCACCCTGACGCCCTTCATATTGGATACCGGTATCTGCCCTTAATTGCTTAATACAGTCCCGGCTATATTCTGCCAAACGTACCATTCTGCTTTTATTCATGGCGTAATGGTTTGCATCACAATTACGCAGCATTTCCCACATCCAGCGTAATTGAAACAATGAACCATCAGGACGAATAGCCAGAGGTGCATGTCGTTGAAATATCCACTTCATTGCCTTAAGTGGGATCCCAGGTGCTCCCCAAGGTGTCGCGTACCCTGGTGATATTTGACCAGCGTTACCTGCACTCGTCTCTTCAGCGGCACTATTCTGGCGATCAATTACAATAACTTCATGGCCTTCCTGCGCAAGATACCACGCGCTGGTTACGCCAATAACGCCACTGCCTAAAATAAGAACCTTCATTTTGCACTCCGTTGGAGAATCATTATCACAAGAATAATATGCTAAAGATAAAAATCCAATACAGAATAATAGGCTGTAACATAATTAATCAATTTTTAGGATTCAAGTCACAACTTCATTACAAACCCAAGATAAGGCATTTATTTTAAATGAATACAGAAATTCATAAATTTCAAATAAAATCAATGAAATAATATAGGATTAAATTCTGCCAATCCCCTTTAATTTTCATCGTTCAAAGTGATTTTTGCGGTAAAAAAGAAACATTAAATTCACAATGCGATTTTACATAAAAAACCAACAAAAACAAAAAATACAAAATAAAATTCCGATTAAATATTCATTGAGTAGAATAATAATTTAAAAAATTGAATTATACAGTTTGGATGAATTTTCAACGTTAATTAAGAAGCCAAAAACATAAGGGTGTAAATAAGTTCAGAAAAGACTGGCAAGAAAATACAGGGCATTATATGAACATAGCCGCGCTCTTGCGCGGCATTGACTAACAGTTTTTACTGCCTAACCTGATATTAGATTTTAACCTCCGATAACAGCTAGCATCTCTTCAACTTCTTCATCCATGCCAACATCAACGAAACCAAAACTGGCATAAAGATTTTTCGCAACGAGATTATTCGGATCATAACTGATTCCTATTGCTTTCAACGGATCTGTGCGCCTGATTTCATCAAGCGCCAGCGATAGTGCTTTACGCCCAATGCCCTTGTTTTGATGGTTTTTATCCACCATAAACCGCCAAATTGTTATTCTTTGGTCATCATCAGGCACCCACATGAAAAAACCAACTGGCTCCCCATCCAGACAAATTGCGCGCGTTTGGTATGAAGGGAAAAATTTGGATTGAGTAATGGAGTACGCATTTTCCGCAATATAGTCAAGTTGGTCATCAGTGACTGCTAGGTCGCAGACAGCGTCATAATTGTTTTTGTTTACGTCAGTTAAGGTGATCAACATACACCGCTCCTAAGTGATGCATAATGTAGGGTTTGAAAACCGCCGATCACAAATCGGACGGTTTTCGATAATCATCTCTTCAAATAGACCTTCAAACATTCAATCACCTGATCTACATCGGCGTTTGGGGTTCGTTTATAAAAGAATGAGGCGGTCAGACCAAATTCAGCCTATTTCTCTCAGAGAAAAATATCTGGTCTAACATCAAAACGTTCGGAAAGCGCTTTGATATGTGCAATAGTTAATGAGCGTTTGCCAGAAAAAATTTGGCTGATAAGTGATTTTGAGCCTATCTCGTTTTGCAAATCTGAGTACGACAGGCCATGTTGATCCATTAACACTCGTAGAGCAGCTACACCAGTAGGCATATCTTCAACCGCTTTGTTAAATTCAGCAAAGTGTTCGCTGTTATTTTCATACTCCGCTATTTTTGCGGCTAATATAGCGATCAATGGACTCTCATCATCATTTTCGATGAGATAATCAACCATTGCCAGTGCATCTCTGTAGTCATTTTCAGAAGAGCTATTCCCTAAAAAGGGAACAGCTGCAACTAAGGCTGTAGTTGCTTGAATTGCTTTGGTAGGTTCTCTTATCATTCTTTTGTCTCCCGATACTTCTTTGCTAATTTATCATACTCTTTGTGAGTGGTTATGTGCTTAACGTAGAAGCGTTTATTTGTAAAATTGATATAGGCGATCATGCGTAAATTGTTCCCACCTATATCTATTACCCACCATTTATTTCTGTATTTAAAATTATCAAGACTAGGAAACAATTTTTGTAGTTCCATAGGGCTATCAAAATTCTTTTCTTTTAACAGCTTATATGTCGTGATAATTGCGTTTGCATCATTTGGAAAATCACGAACCGCTTTATCAAATGGCTCCTTGGAAATAACGTGCATGCCACCAACTCCGTTTACATTATGTAAACACCATAACACCAAATATTATAGTTTACAATATGTAAACCAAAATGAAATACCTTTATATATCATAAAACTGGGACTTAAACTCGCCTTCCAGGTTTAAACCCTATCACCAACATCGACTGTGCAACATCTGCACCATCACCAACGGTATCAGCAATCGCCGTCTGTAATAATGTTGGTGCTCCACCAAAAGTGATTCCCCAAAAAGTAATGCCGATAAGAGTTATCCAGATATAAGCGCTTCCTGCGCCGAGTAAAATAGCAGCAAAAGAGAATCCAGCCAGACTCAGCATTGTGTCTTACACAGAATCATAATGACTTGGCAAAGTAAGTGGCGGCCATATCTTTATTGCCATGACCCGCTTGTTGTGCTCGTTTAAAGCGCTCAAGACCAGCTTCAACGCTATCCACTTTTACACCGGCACGTTTAGAGGCATCGACAATTAATTCAGCATCCTTAACCGCATTATCCAAAGAAAAGCTGGGATCATAATTTCCAGCAATTATCGCCGCAGATTTAAGCTGGAAATATGGACTAT
This sequence comes from Xenorhabdus khoisanae, assembly GCF_001037465.1. Taxonomy (GTDB): domain Bacteria; phylum Pseudomonadota; class Gammaproteobacteria; order Enterobacterales; family Enterobacteriaceae; genus Xenorhabdus; species Xenorhabdus khoisanae. The sequence goes on along the minus strand of NZ_LFCV01000023.1, from coordinate 9,821 downwards.
CCATTGGTCCATCCTTGACCACATCGATGACAAGTGATGGATCAACACCCAGAGACTCAGCAATAGATAAGCTTTCAGCTATCCCATGTGTTAAAGCAAAAGCCCAGCTATTTAAAGCCAGTTTGAGCTTACTGCTCACACCGCTTTGTTCTGAAACCCACACAGTACGCTGACCAATAGCATCAAATACAGACTGAACGATATGACGACCAAACAGTGGCCCTGAAGCAATAATAGTTAACTTACCCGGTTGCTGCCCGGTCTTAAACCAAAATGAGAGAAATGATGGGATAAAGGAATATCCCCAGAAACATAGAGATCTTTATAGAATATGACTATGTAACTGGGGCGAACAGGCGTCATCAACAACGCAACAAGTCAAAGAATAATATAAAAAGTATAATCAGCCGAAACGTGCTTCTGTTAATTCATTGATCATGGCACCTTGCATACCATGCCAGATAAGCCCACTATCTTTACCGTAATTACGCACACAATCCATAATCTTGTCATACGATTGTTCCTGACACAGTAAACCTAACTGTTGGTAGAAATTCATTGCCAGCTTACGGGCTTCAGGGCTGGAGAAATAATAACGACCAACACGGGTATATAACCCTTTCAACCCATTAATAATCAAACCATAGATCGGGTTGCCTGATGCAAAGGCCAAGCCACGGAAAATATTATAATCCACAGCACTGAAAGACTCGGCGGTATCTTCCACATTTTCTTTTTCTGCCAGAACTTCCAGTGATTTTTCAGGATTGTGTCTGAACGCAGTACGAATAAAGATAGCGGCGATATTCGTTCTCACGGCCAATAAATTGTCGATTAACTGGGGAACGCGATCATGATCAAGACGCGCCAAAGTTTCCAGAATATTAAGACCGGATGTTTCCCAGAAGTTATTGACCTTTGTTGGTTTTCCATGCTGAATAGTCAACCAGCCATCACGGGCAAGGCGCTGCAACACTTCACGCAAAGTCGTACGGGTGACACCGATCAATTCAGATAATTCACGTTCTGCTGGCAGTATAGAACCGGGTGGAAAGCGATTATTCCAAATACTTTCAATGATATACTCTTCCGCGAAACTCGCAGGACTTTGAGCCTTAATTACCATAATTTTAATTATTCCAAAGCAGTTTTCTTGGCTAATAATAGCTGTTGATCATACCAGAATGTGTTTGTCCGACATAGTTACCTGGTAAATAAACCGTGAAAGAGTGAAAGGGCTCATAAAAAACTCAATCATTCACGGATTATTTATGCGCTGATACCCTTAAATTGCTATCGTGTTGAGCGTACTATGGTTTAGTTTTGGATTGCCCAGATTTGGCAATTTAGAATTATTCCACGTATCCACTAAAGAGGAATGTTAACAATAATGGAAATCAGTATACGACGTGCAGTGGTGAAAAACTTTCTCGGCAATTCGCCGGACTGGTACAAATTGGCTATCATTGTTTTTCTTATCATCAATCCACTGGTTTATTTTTTTGTCAGCCCCTTTATTGCTGGCTGGATGCTCGTTGTTGAGTTTATCTTCACTCTGGCAATGGCATTGAAATGTTATCCTTTGCAACCCGGCGGGTTACTTGCCATTGAAGCTGTCATCATCGGAATGACTTCGCCAAAACAGATAGGCCATGAAATCGGCAACAATCTGGAAGTCATTTTACTCTTGATTTTCATGGTGGCAGGTATTTATTTCATGAAACAGCTCTTGCTGTTTGTTTTCACAAAGCTGTTATTAAACATCCGCTCCAAGAAAATGCTGGCACTGGCGTTTTGCCTGGCAAGTGCTTTTTTATCTGCCTTTCTTGATGCCCTGACCGTCATTGCCGTTGTGATCAGTGTTTCAGTCGGGTTTTACGCCATCTACCACCAATTCCTTTCCCAAAATGACAGTTCTGAACTCAATGACGATAAGTTCATTGATAGCGAAGATAAAAAGCAGACACTGGAACAGTTTCGTGCCTTTCTGCGCAGCCTGATGATGCACGCGGGTATTGGCACTGCGCTGGGCGGCGTAATGACCATGGTCGGTGAGCCACAAAACCTGATTATTGCCAAGCATGTTGGCTGGGATTTTGTCACCTTCTTTATTCGTATGTCACCAGTCACTATTCCTGTGTTTGTTTGCGGTTTGCTGGTCTGTTTGCTGGTCGAACATTTTAAACTGTTTGGTTACGGTGCTGAACTGCCTGAGCGTGTCCGTTCTGTTCTGGAAGATTATGACCAAAAAGCCGGTGAAAAGCGTACCCGTCAGGAAAAAGCCCAGCTCGCCGTGCAGGCGTTAATTGGTATTTGGCTGATTGTGGCATTGGCTTTCCACTTAGCCGAAGTGGGTTTGATTGGCCTGTCAGTGATTATTCTCACGACTGCGTTCTGCGGTATCACTGAAGAACACGCCTTGGGTAAAGCATTCGAAGAAGCCCTGCCGTTTACTGCATTGCTAACGGTATTCTTCTCTGTGGTTGCCGTGATTGTTGACCAACAACTGTTCACGCCATTCATCCAATTTGTCTTGCAGTCTTCGCCAGCTTCGCAGCTTTCCTTGTTCTATTTGTTCAACGGCTTGCTTTCTGCTGTTTCGGATAACGTCTTCGTTGGTACGGTGTATATTAGTGAAGCCCTGACCGCCCTGAACAATGGCCTGATTTCACAACAACAGTATGAATATTTAGCGGTTGCCATCAATACGGGAACTAACTTACCTTCTGTGGCAACGCCAAATGGACAGGCGGCTTTTCTGTTCTTACTGACTTCCGCCCTGTCTCCGCTGATTCGTCTCTCTTATGGCCGCATGGTGATGATGGCACTGCCTTATACTATTGTGATGACATTAGTCGGTTTGCTGAGTGTTGAGTTCTGGTTGGTTCCTGCCACTGAATATCTCACAAAACTGGGTTTGATTGTCCCGCTATAACTGTTAACAGAATTGACTGTTGTATCCTGCCGGATAGTGTGTAAAACCACACTATCCGGTTTTTTATTAACGCTCTTCCTGAAAAAATAGCGTAGTTGACTTTAATTTTATTTTTTTATGGCGGATGAAACGGCACAATAAGCCAATTATTTCATACATGGGAAGAACAAAAATGTTCCAGTTTTTAAAACAGAGTTCCCAAGGGCGAGGCGCATGGTTATTGATGGCGCTGACGGCTCTTCTCTTAGAAGCAACCGCACTCTATTTTCAGCATGTTAGGCAGTTACAGCCCTGTGTGATGTGCATTTATGAGCGTGTTGCCCTGTTTGGCATTTTAGGTGCTGCACTGCTTGGTGTCATTGCGCCTAAAACCCCTTTGCGCTGGCTGGCAATCCTGTTATGGATTTACAGCGCATGGCAAGGTTTGCAACTGGCATGGGATCACACCATGATGCAGTTACACCCTTCTCCCTTTAATACCTGTGATTTCTTTGTCAGCTTCCCGTCATGGTTGCCGTTGCAAGACTGGCTGCCTTCGATATTTCAGGCCTATGGGGATTGTTCGGTAAAGCAATGGGAATTTTTAACGTTGGATATGCCGCAATGGTTGATTGGCATTTTTGCTGCTTATTTAGTGGTGGGTGTATTGGTGCTGGTGAGTCAGGTTTTTCGAGTTCGAAGTAGGTACTGAGAATAAAAACTGCCCCTTACGTGTTGATGGAGATAACATTAGGGGCAGTTTGCTTTTTATCAATACAAATAAAGAATAGCGATCAAATTAGCAAATAATGTTTTTAATCAATACAAGATACATAATTATGATTCGAATAAGCATTCGGATGAGGTGGTTCGTCATTCTTGCCAATATCTATACTAAGTCTTGAATCTCCCTGATCAGTTCGCGAATAATAATGATAATCAGTAGGCCAGCCAAATTCATTTTTTATCCTATTATCAGGATATGTTTTACGAATTATTTCAAGAGTTCCAATAGCTGGTAAAACTTTCCCCACTACATTACAATAGTCAACAGACTGATAAGCATCATAATATACCCACTTTTCTCCATTATCCCAACCTTCGTTTTGAGGAGAATCTAGGTTAATTCCTTTATTTTCATCGTATAGAGGTGGTCGATTAAAAGTACTCCCACCTGCTTTTATTGTATTTTTCATATGTCCCCAATATTTGGCTTTAGGTGCATTCGGACTGGTAATCACAGTAAAGATAACTTCCTTCGATCCTACTGTAAGTTTCTTACCCTGCTGATCATCATTTAAAGTGGCTGACAGTTTATTTCTTACTCCCTTACCATTTGGATCAGAAATATTAATAACTAAATCACCATTCTCGTCTGTATGACCAGTGTAAGAACTTCCGCTCCCATTCAGCACACCTTTTTCCGGCACTAGTTTTGCGCTTACATTTGCCTCTAATTCATTCTGACGATTATACGCTTTTACCTTGATTTCCACTGGCACGCCACCAATCAGTTGTCCTTGGTTAGTAGTCTTAATTGTCCATTTAATATTGTCTTCCTTCGCATTATTAAGAAGGTTTTCCTTAGCCTTGAGGTAGACAACTTCCTCTCCAAGAACTTTTACCGTGGTATAGCCCTCTTTATTCCAATCATCCTTAAAGTCATCCGCAACCCCTTTTGTCGTGCCATCCGAATTCACCCCCGATAGTCCGGAGAATTTCGAAGTATCCGTTGATTCAGTATTACCTATCCCTTTATCATTATTTGGATTGCCATCCGTGTAACCATTGCGGCCCTGAATACTCAGCCCAATCAACTTACCTGCGTGTTCTGGTTTCAATGGAAAATCAGGGACACGATGAAGTTGCTGGTGAGCATCTTGATTTTCCTCCACATGTTGGGCATTGGCTATTTCAATATCTGTCTGGTTTTTTTCTCCCAGTAAAAATGCGCCCCATTGATAATGGGATCTATCTTCCGTATTCCCATTATTGGGATCAAATTGATAAGTGGCGGTCAGTGCAGTGCCATCGGCTGACATGTTTAACTTCAGGTCACTTATCTGCGGCCCATTATCCGGGTTAATAATCCGGCCTTCACCATCACCCGCTCCCGACATGTCTTTATTGCCGTTCCCTGCATCTTCACCCTGATTTGAGTTTACGGTAAGGATTTGATCCGCAAGCAGGTTCCCATTGTGTCTTGCCTGTACCTTAATTTCGATAAACTTACCAACATCCTGCAAAGAAACTTTATGGGATGGCACCTTACCCTTATCAGTCACTGTTCCCCCCGTTATCTTATTGGGTGTTCCTGTAATGGGTTTACCATCCGCCGTGCTGTCTAATTGGCTCCATGTGTACTCAGAAGTATCTTTCGGATCGCCGTTATTGGCATCAAAGGAATAAGTGGCGGTTAACTCTTCGCCGACATCAAGATATCCCCCCAATATCAGCTCCTTGATAATTGGCTTCGCATCCGGATTCACAATAGTTCCGGTAGGGTTGCCATCCTTATCCTGACCACCGCCAGTGGTTTTGTTCGCAGGGTCATTCGGATCTGTGGTTACCGTCACAATGCCTTCCTGATTATCCTGTTCAGCTCCGTTAACCGGCAGAATAGAAATGACGATCACCTTACCGGCAATCTTCGTGGCATCGGTTTTTTCCAGTGTGACAGCAGCCTGTCCGTTCTGTCCCCCCTGACTGGTGTTGGTGATATCTTTCCAGTCAGTGACGGTTTCGCCTTTCACTGTCCAGGCCGTGCGTGATTTATCTTTTGCATCCCCGCCGTTGGGTTCAAATTGGTAACTGGCCGTTAAGGTCGTCGGTAATGTCAGATTACCCGTCAGGTCAACAATGTTCACCAGTGGTTTGGCATTCGGGTCAGCCACCCCGCCGTTGCTATTCCCCCCCGTAATACCTTTATTGGTTTTCGGGTCGTTCACATCCGTGGTCAGCGGGGCTTTGGCGCGCAGGTTCGCGTCATTCGCCGCCAGTATCGATACTTCCAGTACCTTACCGATATCGCTGCTTTCAATGGTGTACTTCACCTTGTCCTTGCCAGTGGCATCAGCGGCAACCCGGCCTTCCCCGTTTTTCTGCGTCAATTCTATCGGCTCCTTTACCCCCGCTTCATCGGCTAACTTCATCACCCGTTTCGCTGTGGTGCTTTTCTCTCCCCAGACATAGAACGAGCGGTCAGTGGTGTTGCCATCTTTGGCATCAAACTGATAGAGGGCATGCAGAACGCCGTTGACATGCAAAACCCCTTCCAGTTGCAGGTTGCTGATGCCGGGGGCCTTGTTTTCATCAAACTCAATCACCGTCTCCTGCTTTCTGTCCGTGCCGTCTACGGCGGTCGTCACTGCCCAGTCACCGGTTTTCCGCCCGGCGATCACGACGACTTCATAGACTCCGTCTGACACCTCTTTGACGTCACCAATTTGCGGGTCTTTGCCTTCACCCGATAATTGCCCGGTGCCGTTCACTTTGATGCTGTCTTTTGCCCCCGTTACCGGCTTGCCCTGTTTATCTTTCAACACAATCCGTAAGGTCTTGGTGGAAACGCCATCGGCGGCCAGTGCATTGCTGCCGTCTGTCGGCTCAACGGTGGGGCTGTTGCTATCCAATATATCCGCCAGAGTTTGCCCGAAGTTAATGGTGGCCGAACGTTTCAGCTGCTTGCCGAACACTTCGGGGGTCAGTGTCCATTTGCCTTTTTTCTCCCCGGCGGTGACAGGCACTTCATATATCCCACTGCCCGGCGGGACTTCTCTGGCTTTGCCGTAGGACGGCAGGGTTTCCCCCTTGCCATACAACTCGTGGTTATCCGGTATCAGGTTGATGCTGTTTTCTGCCCCGGTAATCGGATGACCATTGATGTCTTTCAGGTTCAGCCTGATAACGGTGGTGTCTCCCTCATTGGGCAGGTCACCTTTTTCCGGCACAAACTCGGATTTATCCGGGTCAACCAGTTCGGCTTTTGATGCGCCAAAAGTGATTTCCGTCGGCGTTTCCAGCGGTTTGCCCTCTACTTTGGTGGTGATTTTCCACTGGCCGGTTTTATCGCCGGCTTTGACCTTCACCTTGTAAATGCCGCTGCCCGCCGGCTCTTCCCAGACTTTATCAATGGTGGGTTTGTTTTTGCCGTCACCCGTCAGCGTATCGCCGTTGTCTTCGAACGTGATACTGTCTTTGGCATTCGGGATGGGGTTACCGGATTTGTCCTTAAGATGGAGAGTCAGGACGGTGCTGTCCTCGTTATTGGCCGCCAGTACGTTGGTTTCCGGCGTAAACTGTGAACTTTTAGTATCGACAATGTCCGTCAGAGACTGACCAAAAGTGACCGTAGTGGGTTTCAGTTCCTTGCCGTCCACGTTCGGGGTAATTTTCCAGGTGCCTTTTTTCTTGCCGGCGGTAATTTTGGCCTTATAGATACCACTGCCAAGCGGGTCTTCTCTCACTGAACCCAGAGAAGGATAAGGGGGTTGACCATACAGTTCGCTGTTGTCTTTATCGAGGATAATTTTATCAGCCGCACCGGTAATGGGATTACCGTCCTTGTCTTTCAGGTTCAGGATGATGTCCGTCGTGTCGCCTTCCTTGTTCAACGTACCGGCTTCCGGCTTAAACTCAGTGCGGTCAGTATCTATCATGTTCGCCAGTGAATCGCCGAAATCAATAACGGTGGGAGTCAGGGCATGCCCGTCAATATTGGGGGTAATCGTCCATTTACCGTGTTTGGTGCCCGCCGTGGCGGTCACTTCATAAATCCCGCTGCCTTCCGGCACTTCCTTCACTTCGCTCCCCAGTGCCGGGTCTTTGCCGTCACCGGTCAATTTGCTTTTATCCTCAGTCAGCCTGATATTACCTGCCGCGCCGGTCACCGGCTTGCCATCTTTGTCGGTTAGTTTCAGGCGGATAACCGTCTGGGTTTTGCCGTCAGCCACCATCGATTTATTGGCGGGCTCGAATCCCGAACCGGCCGGATTGACTGCGGAAGAGAGCACCTGTATCTGGGCCTCCATCCGGTCAGAGGCATTGCCCTGTGTATCATAGGCGATACCGGACAGGCTATAGGTATTACTGCCCTTTTCATGGAACGGCGGCAGGGTCAGAAGGTAATACGTGCCGCCGCGAACGGGTTCAGCAGCAAAACCGGCTGTTCGCGCCGAAGCATTCACGCTTTCCAGCTTGCCGCCGCCTGCCACCAGATTGGCGGTATCCCAGACAATCTCTTTCAGGCCATGTTTGGCACTGACATTGATATTCAGCGGGATGACCGCCCCGCCGCGCCCGCTAATCCGGTTTTCCATCATCAGGCGTATCAGATTTTTCTTGCGGTATTCCAGTACGATTTGGTTATTGCGCTCAACCAAATCATAACGCCCGCCTTGCAGGCTGCGTTTGAAGGCCACCGCAGACGGGTCAACCTGCCTTGACCACGGGGTGCCGATTTCATAGTTCAGGCCAAAGTTAAACAGGGTTTCCCCGCCGCCAGAGGCACTTTGCCGGCGGTCAAGCCCCAGGGTCACCAGCGGGATGGGGGTATAATTCACCCCCAGCGTAAAGGCCGCCGGGTTTTTCTGCCGGCGTGTTTCGCTCAGCAAGCCAACTTCATCCCCAAAGTACTGCTCATAGATTAACTTGCCCCCCAGTTGCGGGTAGGCAGGCATGTACCCTTCGCCGCGCAGGTCAAACCCGTTTGCCGGACGCTCATCATAATCTTGCAGTTTCTTGCCGTCTTTCCAGCCGCTGGCACGGAAATAGCCGTTCGCCCCGAACTTCATAAAATCACGGGCATATTCGGCACCCACCCCGAAGCGCGTATGGTCACGGGTGATGTCGTGGTCAAGAAAGGCGTTATAGCCAAACATGCCGCCATCAAGAAAATGGCGCTGCCCCAGCCCCCAGTTGGCGGTGGTGCGGCTGTCGATGTGACGCAGGCCGAACTGGGTAAAGGCCATCCGTTTTTCGGTGTCATACAGCGGCAGCAGCATATCAAACTGGCTGCCATCCAGCCGTCCGCGGTCATCCACATTGGCCTGTAATTTGACGGTGCCGTACCGTTGCAGCCAGTTCTGCACCGTCTGATTGGCCTCGCTGACCGCCATGCCGCGTAACTGGCTCTTGGTGCTGTCCACAAGATTGCCGCTTTTCAGCAGGCCCGCGGCACGGGAGGCCGCACCTGCCAGCCAGCGCTCGGTGTTGTCCCCGGCATTGGCGGAGGGCGCGTCATGGCTGGCGGCTTGTCTCAGGCTGTCTGCCAGTCGCTGACGGGACTGGGATGAAGACACATCAATTTCATCGCCGGTTCTGGCGGCCGCCACGGCGGGAGAAAATGCCCCCGCCACGGGAAATAAAATCTGGGCAGCGATATTCACCCATGCTACCTGTTTCAGCCGGTAGCGTTGTTTTTCTGTCCACTGCCTGTCTTGTTTCTTTAGCATATTTATCAACCTTCCGAATCAACATTTATCCCCACCAGACGCCGTCAAGCGCCGGTGCGATTGACTCATCCCGGAGCGGTGTAGCTATCCACTCGGCGAATTGACAATTAGTACCAAACTGTTAACTAAGGAGTTTCCATCCGAAAAATAAAAAAAATCAGCCGAATAATCCAACTTAAACAAACATTTAAGCAAATGAATCTTTCGAATTTGAGTGACGTACAAGATTGGGAAATTGCATAGGAAAAGGGGGAAAAAATTTTCAGGCTATAGAAATGGGATTAATCAAAAACAAATAATTTATTAATATTTTAATATCAATATGTTATTTGGAGTTTTGCAGATAATAAGAAAATGAACTACGTTTAAAAATAGCTGTTTTAGGTGACTTGACAGTTTGGTACTAATTGTCAATTCGCCGAGTGGATAGCTACACCGCTCCGGGATGAGTCAAT
>NZ_LFCV01000022.1 GCF_001037465.1 Xenorhabdus khoisanae | reverse complement strand
AATTTAGATTATCTAACTTGGATGTTGAAGAGTCAGTTTTATATGAATAAAAAAGAGTGTTTTCTTTAAATGTCGATATAATCACTAAGTTATATTTTTTAGAGGAAATAATTTTTCTAAAAGAGAGTTTGTATTTTTCAGGAGAATGTTATGGTCAAATAAATTTTCCTAATATCAATATTACTACGATTAATTATTTCGTTCTAATTAGAATGCCAATAATTCAAAGCGATGTTACATTTCGTTGGCTATGATGTTAACTCATTGTAGAGAAAGGAGTAATATAAAGTGGAATACTATTTAAAAAAATCATTTAGACATGGGATTTCTAATAACTTTAAAAGTTGGTATAACTATTATATCAAGCAAGAAAGAAACTGCTTAGATAAAAATGTAGCAATAAACATAAAAAAAATCTTACGATTCAGTAAATTATCAGTTTTTTTGCATGAGGTACTCATTTTTGAAAGAACAACTCTCCAATCTGAAAAGTTATTAAACCTAAAATGTATTAAGGTTATTCAATTCTACGAACTGATGAAAATGAAATTATCTTTTTTTTCGTTCAAGAATAAATATCAAATAAAAAAGCACGAATTCTGTAAATATACATTTTTCGGAGACATTGAATGACTAGTTCAACAACGAATTTCATCACTGGCACTGAAGCTCTTGTTGAACTACTTCTTGCTCAGGCTGCTATCGATAAAACTCGAGGCATTAATACGGCTGGCTTTGTATCTGGCTATCGTGGCTCTCCATTAGGTGGGTTTGATCAAACGTTGTGGCGGCGTAATAAGGAATTAGTTGAAGCCGGAATTCGATTTCAACCAGCAATCAATGAAGATCTTGGTGCAACAGCACTTATTGGTACACAGAAAGTTGAAACAGACCCAGAGCGTAAAGTCAGTGGAGTTTTTGGAATGTGGTATGGAAAGGGACCCGGTGTTGACCGATCAGGGGACGCATTAAAACATGGAAATGTTTATGGCAGTTCAGCACATGGTGGTGTCCTCGTTGTAGCAGGTGATGATCATGGCTGTGTTTCATCTTCCATGTCCCACCAGTCAGATCTTGCAATGATTGCATGGAACATGCCTGTATTACATCCGGCCTCTGTTGCTGACTATAAGGAAATTGGTCTGTGGGGTTGGGAAGCTTCACGTATTAGTGGAGCTTGGGTCGGATTTAAGGCTATTAGTGAGACTGTAGAAAGTGGAACCACTCTACGAAGATCGGATATGCAAAAGGAATTCGAGTATCCAACAAATATAGATCAAGGACCAGACGGATTGCATTGGCGGTGGCCTGATCTTCCCGGACCTCAGGTGGAGCAACGCCTCAAATATAAATTAAAAGCAGTTGAAGACTTTGCTCGTCTGAATCCTATTGATCGGGTACTGTCTCCATGTAACGAACCACATGCACTGCTAGTTACAGTGGGTAAAGCGCATAATGATGTACTTGAAGCTCTTCGTGTCGGAGGATTAACACCATATCATTTGGCCGCACACGGTATTTCTTGGGTGCATGTTAGTTTGGTTTTCCCTTTATCTCCTCTTCTGAGGGAATTAGCCCCACAAGTCGAGCATATCTTTGTAGTGGAAGAAAAGGCGGCAGTGGTAGAAATGTTACTTGCCCGCTATCTGTTTAACACAACAAAAAGCCATCTTATCGCCTTATCGGGAAAACGAGATCCTAATGGTCGGGTTATACTGCCTGAAGACATTGAATTACGTCCATCAAGAGTTGTCCAGCCCTTGGCTGGTTGGTTGTCTCAATTCGGAGTAAGTCTCGATATTCCACTCGAATGGTCTATGTCAGTTGGAAAACAATATCCAATGTTTCCGAAACGTACGCCATATTTTTGTGCAGGTTGCCCTCATAGTACTTCTACTCGTGTTCCTGATGGCAGTCACGCTCAGCCAGGAATTGGCTGTCATGTTATGGCTGCCTGGATGGATCGTAACACTGGTGGTGGCTCAGTGCAGATGGGTGGGGAAGGAGTCGATTGGATTGGTCATGCGCCATTTACTGGTAGAGAACATGTTTTTCAAAATCTCGGGGATGGTACCTATTTTCATTCCGGTCACTTAGCTATTCGTCAATCGATAGCAGCAGGTAGCAATATTACCTTCAAGATTTTGTTTAATGATGCTGTGGCAATGACAGGTGGACAGCCTATAGATGGTGTCATGTCAGTTCCTCAAATTGCTGCTTTGACTTTAGCCGAAGGTGTAAAAGCGGTTGCTGTTGTGGTTGAGGATATTAAAAAATATCGTAAAGATAACTCATTACCACCAGGGGTTAGTTTTTATCATCGAGATCATTTAGAGACAGTCCAACGTGAATTTCGCGAGACCAAAGGTGTTACTGTCATTATTTTTGATCAAGCTTGTGCTACCGAGTTGCGTCGTAGGAGGAAACGTGGTTTAGCTCCTCGGGCTAAGGTAAGTGCATTCATCAATGATCATGTATGTGAGGGGTGTGGAGATTGTCAAGTACAATCCAATTGCCTTGCTATTATTCCAATAAAGACTCCTTTGGGGCAGAAAAGAGCAGTTGACCAAAATACCTGCAATTCTGATCTTTCTTGTCTAAAAGGGTTTTGCCCAAGTTTTATCACAATTGAAGGTGCAGAGTCCAAAAAGGATATAACAAAGGTCATTTCTCAAGCCGAATTAGAAATGATGGTGAGAGAACTGAAATATCCTGTTGTTATATCACAAGATGAGCCGTATGAAATCCTTCTGGCTGGAATTGGTGGGACTGGAATTGTAACGGCAGCAAGACTTCTTGCTCATGCTGCAGAACAAGATGGAAATGTGGTTAGTGCTTTAAATTTCAGTGGATTTGCACAAAAAGGAGGGGAAGTTTTATCCCACGTTCGTTTCTGTCGTAAAAAAGAGGCACTTCATCAGGTTCGTATAGATAAGGCACAGGCAAATTTGGTTATTGCTGCGGATCTTGTCGTCGGGGTCAGTATGGCTAGTCTGGAAGTTATGTCTTCTTCTTCGACGGCTTGTGTAGCGAATACACATGAAACCCAAACAGGTGCAATGCTACGAGATATCTCATTGCAACTTGATGAAGAGCGTATGTTTAAAACTTTGCATAGTCATTGCCGACATTTTAAAAGCACAAATGCGAACATTATTGCTACACATTTGGTTGGAGATCATGACCAAGAAAATATAGTGCTTCTCGGTTATGCTTGGCAATTAGGGTTTATACCAGTCAGACTTCATTCAATGGAATTGGCTATTAGAGGACTTGGAAAGGTATTCCAAAGTGCTCTAACTGCCTTTCATCTGGGGAGAGTAGCGGCAGTTCATCCGGAAATTATTCATAGCTACTTAGCTGATTCAAAAGAAAGCCTCCCTAAATCTCTAGATGACTTAATTGTTCATTATAGAAATTTCCTTTCTGAATATCAAAATCCAGCCTACGCCAATCGTTATGTAGAACATATTGAGCGAGTAAGAGCCGCAACATCCATATTTAATGATGAAAGGTTGACTCGTGTTGTAGCTGAAAATTTATTTAGACTTATGGCCTATAAGGATGAGTACGAGGTTGCGCGACTTTTTGTCGAGACTGATTTTCTCACGAAAATAAAAAATCAGTTCGGAGGTAAATACAAAATACGTTTCCATATGAGTCCTCCCATTTGGGGCCGTAAAGATGCACGTACAGGGCAGCGAGGCAAAGTCGCATTAGGCCCTTGGCTCATCCCTTTCTTGAGGGTAATAGCAAAGGCTCGTTTTCTTCGTGGCACAGCTTTTGACCTATTTGGGTTGCAAAAAGAACGGAAAATGGAAAGACAATTGCTTTCTGATTATGAAAAACTTATCAACCATATCGTTCATATCGTTACTCTAGATCGGTTTTCTCTTTGCCTCCAGCTTGCTGAACTTCCAAGTCAAATCCGTGGATTTGGTTATGTTAAATTCCAAGCCATTAAGCGAGTAGACAAGAAGAAGCAAGAGTTGATTGCACAACTTAATAACGCATTAAAAAGCCCAGAAGAAAGCACTAAAACTGTGCACACTTAATCTTCTGATGATCAAACATTTCTTACTGAAACTGGGCATGAAATATGACGACTCAACCAGCTATATTAATAGTACGAAAACTAATTGAAAGCTTTGTTGACAGTAATTCTTTTTTTGAACTAGATCCCCTCGCTGAACATGACTGTATATACTTTGGTTCAGAGCACCGTAAGATTCCAGGAGATGGGATTATAACAGGGTTTGCCCGAGTAAATGGTCGTCCAATAGTGCTTTATGCACACGATGCTAGTTTCCTTGGTGGTAGTTCAAGTCGAATGCATGCTCTGAAAATAACCAAAATTCTAGACCTTGCTCTCAAAACGGGCGTACCGGTGATTGGTCTCAATAACTCGACTGGCATAAGGATTCATGAGGGCGTTGATGCAGGAGTACAATTTGGAGAGGTTTTCTATAAGAAGGTCAAAGCATCTGGTGTTATTCCACAAATATCAATACTTCTAGGTGATTGTGCTGGTGGTGCTGCCTATGCTCCAGCATTAACCGACTTTGTTATTATGGTTAAGAACAATTCAACCATGTTTTTGACCGGTCCAGCCGTAATACGACAAGCAACTGGTGAAGAAGTAACAAAAGAAGATATTGGTGGTGCTATGTTACATGCTAAGACTACGGGATTGGCTCATTTTGTAGCTGATACTCCAGAAAGAGCGCTTAGTTTAGCACGTGATCTTTTAGAATTTTTACCTCAGAATAATTGTTCAACAGTCCCCAAACGTCCTGCAGAAGACCGAATAAGTGCACGGTTATCCGAAATAATCCCTCAAAATGGCAATGAACCCTATGATGTAACAGGAGTTATTGGAGAAATTGTAGATAGAGCCAACTATCTTGAAGTCCATCACCATTATGCTCCCAATATTGTTACAGCATTCGCCCATCTTTATGGTATTCCAATTGGCATCATTGCTAATCAACCTCAGACCCTCGCGGGATGCTTAGACATAGACGCTTCTGAAAAAGCGGCTCGTTTCGTGCGTTTTTGTGATGCTTTTAATATCCCTATCTTAACTTTGATTGATGTTCCGGGATATTTACCTGGAATTAATCAGGAGGCAGGAGGGATCATTGGTGCAGGAGCGAAGCTTTTACATGCCTATTGCGAATCTTCTGTCCCTAAGATAGCTGTTGTTCTGCGTAAAGCCTATGGTGGTGCTCATCCAACGCTTGCAAACAAATGGGCAACTGACATGATTTTTGCACTACCTGAAGCAGAGATTGCCATTATGGGCCCTCAAGCTGCTGCTGATGTTATTTTTCGCCGACAAATATCTGAAGCTGAGGATCCTCAAACTCGCCGAGCCGAACTGGCTGCAGAATATCGTAATGCTCATGCTAGTGCGGAGTATTCAGCTCGCCGAGGTTATATCAATGGATTCTTATATGATCAAACTATACGTCCAGTTCTCGCCAATGCCTTTCGAATTCTTCAAGACAAAATAGCAGTCACACCAGGGCGTAAGCACTCCAATATTCAACTTTAATTGAGGGGATACCGTGAAAATACCACGCCACGCAGAAAATGACTTTCTTCCCGATGCAATCAAAACTCGTCAAGAGTGGTTGGTTGAACAAATTGGTCGAGATTTACCGTATTTGTTTAATCGATTACCTACACCACCATCTTCTCTAGTTGGCACTATAGAAAATTATGTAGGTATGGCTGGCGTTCCAATAGGGCTTGCTGGCCCTTTGCATATTGAAGGCAGCCATGCCAAAGGTGATTTTATCGTTCCATTGGCCACGACTGAGGGGGCTCTTGTTGCATCGTTCTCACGTGGAATGCAGGCATTGACAGAAGCTGGAGGGTGTAATGTCTTTTCACCCACAAACGTATGGTCAACAGAAGGAAGTAAAAATACATACTATAAATTCCGCGGTAATGCTCTGACTAAGATATCAGCAGTTTGGTTACATCGCGCCTCTGATGCTCTGCTATTTGATGAATGGTTACGTCAACATACAGAAAAAATCGCTGAAGTCACTAATAGTACAAGCCGTTTTGCAAAGCTTAAAGAAGTTACTCCAATATTTCAGGGAAGTATTGTTGGTTTGGCATTTCGCTACGAGACAGGTAACGCAATGGGCTTAAACATGGCCACAAAAGCTAATGAGGCCGCGTGTACCTATATTCGAACTCATGCTGATAACTTGGTTGGAGGATATTTTAACACACTGGGAGGGGATAAACGTTTCGTGCCAGATGAAGCTAAAGGACGTTACGTTACAGCCAGTGCTGTTTTGCCGGCAGAACTTATCATGCGGAGGTTTCGTTCTACACCTGAGCGTATGCAGAGATTCCTTCAAGCGTGTCATCTTATTTTAGGTCAGCGAGGAGCTACTGGGCAGAATATTCATATTGCTAATGCACTCACTGCGTTTTTTATTGCATGTGGGCAGGATCCTGCTTTTGTTACTGTGTCCTTCTTCAATGCTAGCACCTCTTTTGAAATCAATACAGAAGGAGCTCTGGTGGCAAGTGTTACTTTGCCTAATATTATTGTCGGCTCAATTGGTGGTGGAACAAAACTTCCCGTGCAGCGAGAGTGCCTTGCGATGATAGGGTGTGAAGATGATGCCAGTAAGCTAGCCGAGATTTGTGCTGCTGTAGCTCTGGCGGGGGAGATATCTGTCGCTGGTGCTGTCAGTGCAGGAGAATTTACTCGGGCGCATACCCAACTTGGTCGTGGTTTGCATGATTCCGATTTTGGTGACGTACCCAAGGTTGTGGGGACACCATTATGATTCAACGTGTACTCCTTGCGTGTCGTGGGGAAATTGCCCTTCGTTTTATTCGAACAGCACAGCGTCTTGGCATTGAAACAATCGTTGTGTTCGACGTGGAAGAAAAAACAGCTCCTTTTGTCATGGCTGCGACATATAGGATACAGTCAGATATTCTTAATCCTTTCGCTTCGCCAGACTATCTTTTGGCTATTGCTGATGAATACAGCGCTGATGCTATTGCACCTGGTTATGGGCCGTTAGCTGAGAATGCGGATTTTGCTAAAGCATGTGTAGATGCTGGGATCCTTTTCATTGGCCCAAATATATCTTCCCTTCGTTTGGTTGGGAACAAAATTGAAGCACGTCAACTTGCCATATCTGTTGGAATACCTGTTATTTCTGGTGCTGCGGTGACATCACTTACCGAAGCTCAAGAATTAGCGGCAGGAATTGGATATCCGGTTCTGTTAAAAGCAGCAAATGGTGGAGGCGGTCGGGGGATCCGGCTTGCAGAAAGTCATAATATGCTAGAGCGGGTTTGGAAAGAGGTTGCACGGGAGAGTTTAGCTGCATTTGGCACAGCGGATCTCTATATTGAGCGTTTCCTTGGGGATAATATTCGTCACATTGAAGTTCAAATATTGGCTGATGCTACTGGAAATGTCATCGCGCTCGGAGAGCGCGGCTGTAGTATACAGCGTCGGCGACAAAAAATGGTTGAAGAATCCCCGGCTCCTGGAATTGATGCTACTTTAAGTAAGAAGATCAGCGAGTCAGCTGTCAAATTCGCTCGAGCTGCGGGTTATACTAGCGCTGGCACGGTGGAGTTCTTAATTGATATTTCCGGGCAGTTCTATTTTATTGAGATGAATGGTCGCATTCAGGTGGAGCACCCTGTCACTGAAGCAGTGGCAGGTATTGATATCGTGGAAGCTATGTTTGCTATTGCAGAGAAGAAACCATTCAGTGACGATATATTGAACACAACTACTTACGGCCACGCGATAGAATTTCGCATTTGTGCGGAAGATCCATTTCAGGAATTTATGCCCATGGGAGGAGTTATCACGGCTTGTAATTTTCCACATGGGCCAGGAGTACGGATTGATACTGGTATCGCAGAAAATCAGATCCAACTTACGCGGTATGATAGTCTTTGCTTGAAACTCATTGTCTGGGGAAAACATCGGGATGAAGCTATTTCTCGGGCAAGGGCTGCGTTAGATGAATTGCTAATTGCGGGTTTGCCAACGAACCTTCCATTTCATCGTTGGCTAATTGATCATGCTCCATTCTCTACCGGAAACTATGATCTGTCACTGACATCTAGTTATCATCCTGAACCTCCTGATGAAACTTTTCAGCGTGACATCGCCATTGCTGTAGCATTGCGAGAGTATCTGGCCATGACAGCAATCTCTGAAGATGTCGCCACTTCATCTTTATTCTCGAATTGGCGTCTCATGAACGAACGGGGAGTGTCCTATGGCAGATAAATTATTTTCTATTCAAATAACTATACCTTCTGGCACATCAAAACAACATATATTACGTATTGCTGACGAAAATAATGGTCAATTTTCAGTGACAGACGATAAAGGTTGCTTAACCCGTGTTCGTCTTCTCAGACTGGATCAAGAAGGAAAATATGACCGCCTTATTATAGATTTTGGGGGAACAATCAAGAGCATTATTTTGGGTAAGAAAAGTGAACTTGAGCAAACATTTTCCGCAGATATAGGTGGCTATCATCTGGATATCAGTGCAACGCATGGTATGCGATCGATGTCTTCCAGTAGAACGCATGATTTTGATATAAATGAAATTTGCGCTCCATTTCATTCAATAGTGTCGGAAATATTAGTTAATCCAGGGGATATCCTTGAGGCCGATCAACCGGTATTGAGGTTAGAATCAATGAAGGTTATTTCGACTTATTTTTCACCTTCATATTGTCGTGTAGCAGAAGTTTTTGCTGTGGAAGGGCAGGCGGTTGTGGCTGGTTTTCTGCTTGTCCGTTTTGTACCACTTTCAATGACCTCATAAATTATGATTTATTAGGAGTTCGGTATGTTTAGTGTGAAAAATATTGAAGACCAAATAGCATCGTTTTCCTATGAATTGACATATGACAATATTCCAGTATCGGCTTTGAAAGCTGCACATTTGTCGATTCTTGATATATTTGGTGTTACTTTGGCTGGCTCGGTACGTCCAGAAATCCAACTATTACAACGAGTCATTGGGCAATGGGGAGGAAGCCCCGTTTGCCCCGTCTTTGGGACAAGTTTGTGTCTTCCCCCCAGCACTGCTGCTCTTCTCAATGGAGCTGCATCACGGGTTTTAGATTTTGATGATGTTGTAGATCCACTAGGTATCCACCCTAGTGTGGCCATATTTCCTGCCCTTTCAACTATAGCTGCTCTCCGTCAACAACATGTCACTTCCAGTGAGTTCTTAATCGCTACCGTCATTGGCCATGATCTGATTACTCGGCTTGCACGTGCGCGTAAGGAGACTCTTCTTGAAAGTGGAAGATATGACCTTAGTAAGGTTATCGCTGCAACAGCGGCCGCTGGTCGCCTTTTCGGACTCTCACCTACTCAGCTGCGCTCTGCTATGGGAATTGCTTATACTTCGGCTCTCGGTGAAGCCCAATGTATGGTGGAGGGCACACCTACAGTTTCTTACCAACAGGGCCTTGTTGCGTCCAATGCGGTTAAGGCTGTTCTTCTGGCATCTGAGGGCTTTGATGGTGCTCATAATTTTCTTACTGGTCGATACGGCTTGTTTAGAGCATTTGAACCTGGTTCAGAGTTAGACAGCATAGTAGATGGGCTTGGAGCTGTATTCGCAAGTGAGAATGACATTGCTTTCAAACCGTATCCAACTTGTCGTCCTAACATCTCAGCTACTACTCTGGCCATTAGTTTGGCAGGTTATTCCCAAATAAAATCTGAGGATATAACTCATATTGACATTGCGATGAACCAACAAATCTATGATCTTGTGTGTGCTCCTTCAGATAAGAAATGGAAACCCACAACATCTGTAGAGGCTAGGTTTAGCATGGCATATACCGTAGCTGTAGGTTTGCGGAATGGTGGAGTCTTCATTGCCGATTATGACGATGTTGCATTAGATCGTGCTGATATACTCTCTATTAGTGAAAAAATTCGTCCACGTGTTGATCCTAAATGTGAAATTCCTGAACTTGGAACCCATGGAAGAATAGAAGTCAGTATTCATTATGTTAGTGGAGATATTCGCACTGGATTTATTGATATACCGAAAGGAAATCCTCAAAATCCTCTTGAATCTGCTGAGATTATTGAAAAATTCACAAACTGCTTTAGCTATTTCGATCCCAAAAACGGTGCAATACAAGCGAATAACGCAATTCAGGCTTGGAAACGTATAATTAAGGACGAAACTGGCTTGAAAGATCTTTTATCTTACGGAATAGTTAATGGAAAAAAATATTGATTTGATAGTAGGGGTATCTTTTAAGAGAGTTGTTTTGTGAAAAGAATAGATATCGAGCAATAATAAAACTTAATTATGCCTGAGGATTTCTACGATTATTTTTCTTTGAAGAAATTTTTATCGTACCGCAGGCAGTTTAGTTCTCTTCTTAAATTAATTTCAGGTTAATCATGTAGACGATTATCAAGTACCCGAACTGCTTTTCCTTCTGAACGAGGGATATCTCCATGGTTGACGATGCTGACTTCTGTATTGAGACCTATCATAGATTTAATGTGATAGCGTAGTTGATGGCAGATGTCGTAGCGTTGTTGATCGTTCAGTAATTCTGATTTTTTTAATTCAACTTTGACAGATAGTTTGTCATAATTCTTAATGCGATTCACTTCCAACTGATAGTGCGGTGATAGCTCTTTGATGCGCATGATCTGCTCTTCTACCTGTGAAGGGAAGACGTTGACACCCCGGATAATCAGCATGTCATCGGAACGTTCAATGATCTTACTCAGGCGGTACATATTGCGTGTTGTACCGGGAAATATGCGTGTTAGGTCGCGAGTGCGATAGCGGATCACTGGCATAGCTTCTTTGGTCAGGGTGGTGAGAATTAGCTCTCCTGTTTCACCGTTAGCCAAGTTATTCAGATTGTCAGGATCAATTATTTCTGGGTAGAAATGATCTTCCCAAATCGTGGAACCATTAGTGTCGTCCAATGATTCCATGGCAACTCCTGGCCCTATGACTTCTGACAGGCCATAGATATCCAATGCTCTAATGCCCATACGTGTTTCAATCTCGTTGCGCAGTGCATCGCTCCAAGGTTCCGCACCAAAAATTCCGACACGCAAGGAACATTTACTGGCATCTCCACCCATCTTACGTTCCAGTTCATCCAGTAGTGTTAGACAGTAGGAAGGTGTCATCATGATAGCGTCAGGTTTGAAATCCAGAACCAGTTTTGCCTGTTTTTCTGTTTGCCCACTGGACATGGGGATCACCGTTGCACCTAATCGTTCAGCTCCATAATGAGCTCCTAAACCTCCAGTGAACAGACCATAACCGTAGGCTATATGGACTTTGTCTTTGGAGCAGACTCCAGCAAGGCGTAAGCAACGGGCTATAATATTCGCCCAATTGTCGATATCCCGTTGAGTATAGCCTACAACAGTTGGGCTTCCAGTGATGCCAGATGATGCGTGAATTCTCACTATTTGCTCCATGGGTACGGCAAAGGCACCAAAAGGATAGTGATCCCGCAGATCTTGTTTGGTGGTGCAAGGAAATTTGATGATGTCATCAAGTTGTTTGAAATCACTCGGATGGATACCGGCGGCATCGAATTTTTGGCGATACATGGGAACGTTATTGTAGGCATGATTGAGCGTCCATTTTATCTGTTGAAATTGCCATGCCTGAATCTCATCTCGTGAAGCAAACTCCATCGGGTCCAAATCTTGCTCTCGAGACTTTTTTAGGTGCTGTACGTTGTTGCTCATCGTTGCCTGTCCTTTTGTTGATTTGTTTGTAACAGGTTGCTTTTGTCGTTTTATGCGCAGGTATTGATTAAGTCAGACCGTCAGGAATTAAGCGCCTCTTGCAGCCGGCTCTGAGTTGTTGCTAGGAAATACGTTCAATAATCATGGCGATGCCTTGTCCTACGCCAATGCACATGGTGCACAGGGCATAGCGACCAGCACGTCGTTCCAGTTCAAGGGTCGCTGTCAGCGTAAGGCGGGCACCGCTCATGCCCAGCGGATGACCAAGTGCAATCGCACCGCCATTCGGGTTTACGTGTTCCGCATCATCCGGTAACCCCAGTTGGCGCATTACGGCCAGTGACTGTGCAGCAAAGGCTTCGTTCAGCTCAATAACATCCATTTGATTTAAATTCAGGCCAGCAAGCGCCAGTACTTTGCGGGTGGAAGGTACTGGCCCGATCCCCATGATGCGCGGTTCAACGCCACAAGTTGCTGTTGCGACGATACGTGCCCGAGGTGTCAGCCCGTGGCGTAATGCGGCGGTTTCTGAGGCGATGATGAGGGCTGCCGAGCCATCATTAAGGCCAGAAGCGTTACCCGCAGTGACTGTGCCGTCGGTACGGAACGGGGTTTTGAGCCGTTGCAGTTGCTCCAGTGTTGTCTCCGGTCGAGGATGTTCATCTTGTGAGACAACCGTCGTTGTGCCTTTTTTGTGGATTGAGGGCAGTGTGACGGCGATGATTTCCTCAGCCAGAATACCGGCTTGTTGTGCTTTGGCCGCGCGCAGTTGGCTGCGCAGGGCGAAGGCATCCTGATCGTCACGGCTGATTTGAAATTGGGCTGCAACGTTTTCTGCCGTTTCAGGCATGGAGTCAGTGCCAAACTGCTGCTGCATCAGCGGATTGATAAAACGCCAACCGAGGGTGGTATCAAAAATCTCAGCCTGACGGCTGAATGCGCTGTCTGCTTTGCCCATCACGAAAGGCGCCCGACTCATTGATTCTACGCCACCAGCCAGCATCAGCTGGGCTTCACTGGCTTTGATGCTGCGGGCAGCAAAAGCCAGAGCATCTAAGCCGGAGCCACACAGCCGGTTGACTGTCGTGCCAGGGACTGAACCCGGCAACCCTGCCAGCAGCGCTGCCATACGTGCGACGTTGCGGTTATCTTCTCCTGCCTGATTGGCGCAGCCGAGGATCACATCATCAATTTGTTCCCGATTCAGCGCAGGATAACGGGCCATCAATGCCTGTAGCGGCAGGGCCGCCAGATCGTCCGTCCGCAGGCTGGATAGCTTACCGCCATAACGCCCGATAGGAGTGCGGACACCATCACAGATAAACGCATGAGTCATGATTGTTCTCCCTGACGGTTTTTCTGAGTGTTGTTAAGAGGATCGTTATTAACAAAATCGTTGTTTAGCGAATTGTCTGAAATATGATGACCGACGCGATGGGCGCGCCCGCGGAAAAGCGCCACGACATTGCCTGCCTGATTGGTGATTTCCACGTCGTACAGGCCGGTTGTTTTACCTTGATGCTGAACGGAGGCAGTGGCCGTGAGTTGATCATCAACCAATACCGGACAGATAAAATCAATGCTGCCACTGGAAGCCACTGCTGCCAGCCCTTCACTGTTGCAGGCGTAGGCGAAAGCGGTATCTGCCAGACTGAACAGAATGCCTCCGTGACAACTTTGGTGGCCGTTGAGCATGCTGGGGATGATTTTCATGCTGAGCCGGGCGAATCCGACATCAATGTGCTCAATGTGCATTCCCATATTTTGGGCGCAGGCATCCTGAGCGTACATGGTTTCAACGTGGTGGCGCGCCTGTTGGCTTGCGGCATTATCTTGCATGAACATCCCCTTTCTTATGGTTTTCGGCTTTTTGGCGAGTGAGTTGGGTATGTCCCGCGGCTAGCTGGCGCAGCAAAGGAGCAGGGCGGTAACGAGGCTCCCCATAGAATTTCTGTAAGTTTTCCAGCGTACTGAGAATATGTTTCCAGCCCAATTGCTCTCCCCATGCCAGTGGGCCAATCGGGTAATTGACGCCATAGCGCATTGC
Source organism: Xenorhabdus khoisanae (assembly GCF_001037465.1). Classification (GTDB taxonomy): domain Bacteria; phylum Pseudomonadota; class Gammaproteobacteria; order Enterobacterales; family Enterobacteriaceae; genus Xenorhabdus; species Xenorhabdus khoisanae. The sequence goes on along the minus strand of NZ_LFCV01000022.1, from coordinate 11,121 downwards.
CAGATCGATATCTTCGGCGCTGGCAATACCTTTGTTGATGGCATCCAGCGCTTCGTTGCACAGCATGGCAACGGTACGCATTGTCAGCAGGCCGGGGTAATCCGGCAGGAGAATCACTTGCTTACCGATTGATTGCAGAAAGCCGATCACTTTTGCGGTTTGCTGGGGAGTATTCTGACAGGCGGTGCTGAGGGTAATGATGGAAGCCGATTGGTGATTGGCAGAAAGATCAAACTGCATCACCGGTACTCTGACTTCGTCAGCAATTTGCGCGCAGGTTCTCCCTTTGGTCAGTGTCAGGATAATGTCATCAATCTGCAAAGTAGGAGAATGGAATCGGTCATTTTTGTTCTCTTCGAAGAGGACCCTATATTGCTGTAGTTTAGGTTGCTGTAGCAGGGCGGTAAGATGAGGTAAAAGCGCCCAGTTTCCTGTTGCTTTGAGCCGCACTGGCGGTTTTTGTTTGCTGGGTTGTTTCGGCACTATTTTCGGCAGTGGCTGACTCTCTTTTTTTCCGTTATTTCCCTTCACGTCATAAGAATAAAAACCGCGACCACGCTTACGCCCCAGATGATCGGCATCCACCAGCTCTTTTTGTTGTAGCGAAGGTTGGAATCGGGTGTCGCCGTGGAAAGCGTGGAACAGGGATTCAGTCACAGCGTAATTAATGTCATGACCGATCAAATCCATCAGTTGTAGTGGTCCCATCGCGAAGCCGCCCGACTCTTTAATAACGGCATCCAGAGTGGCGGGGGCTGCAACCTGTTCTTCCAGCGCACGCAGGGCTTCTGCATAGAAGGGGCGGGCGATGCGATTGACAATAAAACCCGGTGTGGAACGGCAGATCACAGGCTGCTTTTTCCAATGGATAACGAGATCCTTGAGGGTTGCCACAGTTTGAGGGGAAGTTTCCAGACCCTGTATGACTTCCACCAGCTTCATTAAGGGGGCAGGATTGAAAAAATGCAGCCCTGCTATACGCTGTGGCGCAGACAGAACACGGGCAATGGCGGTAATCGACAATGATGAGGTGTTACTGGCAAATAGGGTTTGTGCTGAACAAATGGATTCCAGTTGTTGGAATAAATTCTGCTTGGCTTCCAATTGCTCGACAATGGCTTCAATCACCAGCGCACAAGGCGCCAGTGCTTGTAACGAATTCACTTGAGTGATGCGTTGTAACAAGGTTTCTGTTGTGCCAGCCTCTGCTTTGCCGGCTTCCACACGTTGATGCAGGCGAGCGCGGAGGTTATCCAATGCATGGCCTACCGCTTCACTATTCGTATCAAACAGCAGGACGGAATGTCCTGCCTGAGCTGCGACCTGAGCAATGCCGATGCCCATGGTTCCCGCCCCAATGACGGCGATGGGGCCGTTAAGTAGAGGCGTGGTCATGATTATTTCCCCTTGAATACCGGTTGGCGTTTTTCAATGAACGCACTGACGCCTTCACGAAAGTCTTCGCTGTGCCCGCATTGACGTTGTAAGTCGCGTTCGAGGTCAAGGTGCTGTTCCAGTGTATTGCCGGCTGCGGCATAAGTGGCTTGTTTGATGCAGCCAAGCGCGACGGTAGGTTGGGTTGCCAGATGTTCAGCCAGCGCTTGCGTTTTATGGACCAACTCTTCTGGCTCGACGACTTGCCAGATCATGCCCCATTCCAGAGCTTGTTCAGCGCTGATCTTCTCCCCTAATAATGCCATTCCCATTGCACGGGCCTGACCAATCTTATGGGGCAGGAACCAACTGCCACCAGCATCCGGTGTCAGGCCGATGCGGCAGAAAGCCTGAATAAAGCTGGCTGTACGGGAAGCAATCACAATATCACAAGCTAATGCAAGGGAAACACCTGCCCCGGCTGCTACACCATTAACGGCAGCGATAATGGGTTTGGGCAAAGCCGTCATACGCCGGATCAGCGGATTGTAGTAACGCTCAACGGACTGACCAAGATCGGGTGTGCCGCCATCAGAGATAATCGAGTTCCGATCATTTAAATCTTGCCCGGAACAGAAGCCGCGTCCGGCTCCGGTGAGCAGAACACAGCGTATTGACTCATCCTGTTCAGCAATATCCATCGCTTTGCTTAATTGCTGATGAAGTTCCTCGTTAAAGCTATTGAGGCATTCTGGACGGTTGAGCGTAATGCTAAGGACACCAGCTTTAATATCAGTGAGTACCATTGATATGTTTTCCATCGATCAGAACCCTTTGAATGTTGGTTTACGTTTTTCCAGAAAGGCGGTGATGCCTTCCTGACGATCGGTTGTACCTGCCAGAGCGACAAACTGCTGGCGCTCGGAAATCAGCCCTTGTGACAGGCTTGTTTCTTGTGCGGTTTTCAGGGCGGCTTTGGCGGCCCGCAATGCCAGTGGTGAAAATTCACTGATGCGTTGCGCGATTTGCTCTGCACGTTCCAGTGTCGTGAGATCAGGGCAAACTTCGCCGACCAGCCCCGCCTCCCGTGCGCGGTAGGCATCGATAGATTCACCGGTCAATATCATCTGGTAAGCCAGTGCCTTGCCGACGCTGCGGATGAGCCGCTGCGTTCCCCCTGCCCCCGGCATCAGCCCCAGGGTGATTTCTGGCAGACCAAAGCGCGCATTTTCTCCACAAATCACCAAATCACAGGCCAATGCCAGTTCGCAGCCAGCGCCAAGCGCATAACCGTTTACGGCGGCAATGATAGGTTTGCTAATGTTGTTCAAACGTTGCCAGAGTTGTGGGCGGGGATCTGTCATGGCTGAAGCAACGGTCTGTTGTTGCAGTTCTTTCAAATCGGCACCTGCCGCGAAACAGCTCGATGAACCTGTAATGACAATGGCTCCCGTTCCGCTATCTGAATCCGCCAACTCTAATTGCTGCACGAGTTGTTCCAGACAGTCATTACTCAGGGCATTACGCACTTCTGGCCGGTTGAGGGCCAGCGTACGTACCCTTTGTTGTTGGTGACATAAAATCCATTCCTGATTCATGGTCGGTCGTTCCTCATTCCTGATTTTTTATGTATGCAGACGTTTAGACGTCAAAATCGACTACTTAGACGTCAAAATCGACAATTACGCCATCGCCTTTCGGCCATGACTGGCAACTCAAGATATAGCCAGCCGCCAGTTGATCCGGTTCGAGGCTGTAGTTCACTGCCATGTCTACTTCACCGGATTTAAGCCGGCATTTGCAGGTGGCGCACACGCCCCCTTTGCAGGCATAGGGTAAATCAGCACCCTGACGAAGTGCAGCATCAAGAATACTGTCATCCCCTGCGTTTATTGTTATGTCGAGAATGCGGCCATCCAGATGAACTTCGACACGGGTTTCGCTGCGCTCAGTGAGGTTGGCGGGACGCGAACCCATCGCCGCTTTTTGCATTTGCCCGGTATTGAAACGTTCACTGTGGATACATTGGGCGGGAATGCCTGCCTGTTCTAATGCTGAGTGGGCATCATCCAGCATCGCTTCTGGCCCGCAGAGAAAAGCCTGATTAAACTGGGCGAAGTTGAGCAAGGTTTTACCGATGCGCTGCAAGTGATCGGTATCAATGCGTCCGTTAAACAGCGGGCTATCGGTGGCTTCCTGACTGAACAGATACAGCACCTGAAAACGATCCAGATAGCGATTTTTAATATCAGCCAACGCCTCTTTGAACATCACTGAGCGGCTGGTTCGGTTGCCATAAATCAGCGTAAAGGTGCTGTTCGATTCCTGTGCCAACGTACTTTTGATGATTGATAAAATGGGTGTGATACCTGAACCGGCAGCAATCGCCAGATAATGCCCTTGCTGATTTACATCGGGACAATGCCCAAAGGTGCCTTGTGGTAGCATAACCTCCAGCTCATCCCCGACTTTCAGTTGTTGATTGATGAAAGTCGAAAAACGCCCCTGATAAACGGCCTTGACGCCGATTTGTAAGGCGTCATCCAGTGGTGAACTACAGATAGAGTAACAACGACGTAGCTCTTCACCGTTTACCTGAGCCTTGAGGGTCAGATGTTGGCCGGGTTGGTAGCAGAAACGGTTCTTTAGTTCATCGGGAACGTGCAGTGTGACGGTCACGGCATCCGGTGTTTCCCGTTCAATGGCAGCGATGCTTAAGCGGTGAAAGCTATGTGACCGTACGGAGTGTGACCGTACGGAGTGTGACCGTGCTTGGTGAAAAGTTGCCATCTTCTGCTCCCTTATTGAATTTAGATACATTTGAAATAATCAAACGGCTCCAGACACTGTTGGCAGCGATAAAGCGCTTTGCAGGCGGTAGAGCCAAATTCGCTGATTTTTTCTGTTGTATGGCTACCGCAGCGCGGGCAGATGATCGGTTCCACATTTGCCGGTTTTTCACAGGCCAATCCTTGGGGTGGGGCAATACCGAATTCACGTAAACGCTGTTTGGCATCTTCATTCATCCAGTCGGTTGTCCATGCGGGTGTCAGGCTCACTTCGATATCCACTGGCGCAAAGCCTGCTTGTGTCAGGGTTTCCTGAATGGCATTGAGCAGGTACTCCGTCGCGGGACAGCCGGAATACGTCGGGGTGAATGTCACTCGCCAGCCGTTTTGCATGCCTTGTATCGGCGTGACAGCCCGGATCATGCCGAGATCAGTAATAGAGAGCACGGGGAGTTCTGGATCGGCAATTTGGTGCAGACATTGCCAGATTTGATGGATTTCCGGCGGCTGTACGCTTGCACGAAAGAGTGTGTTGTATTGCTGTCCCATCATTTCCTCCCATAACTATCCGTTTTTTGTTACCAGATGCAGTTGGGGTAAGTACGTTGCAGATATTGCATTTCTGCCAGCATATATCCCAAATTTTCCGTATGCAGTCCTTGTTTTCCGCCTTGTCGGTAAGGCTGTTCTGGTGGTGTGTCTAATGTCGCTTCCGCGAATGTTTCGTTGACGATTTGCAGCCACGGCTCATGCAGTGTGCGGGGATCAACGGCAATGCCATCTTCCGCCAGCCGTTGCTCTATTTCGTCGCAATGGAATAGCTCACCGGTAAAGCGCCATAGTTGATTGATGGATTGCTGAATTTTTCCGTGGCTCAGTTCTGTTCCATCCCCCAGGCGGATCATCCAGCCCCGGCTGAATCGCAGGTGATAGTCCACTTCCTTCAACGATTTGGTGCTGATGGCGGCCAATTGGGGATCACGGCTTTGGCTCAGTGCCTGATGCAGGAGAACGTGATAGGCATCGATAAAAAATTGGCGTACCAATGTGTCGTTAAAGCCGCCGTTTGGCTGTTCCACCAACAGTAGATTCAGAAACTCACGCTCATCACGACCAAATGCCAGATGGTCTTCATCAAGCCCCGTTCCTGAAAGGGTGGCTGCATAGCTGAGGAAATGGCGTGATTGCCCAAGCAGGTCAAGGCCGATATTGGCCAGAGCGAGGTCAATTTCCAGTTCTGGCGCATGCCCGCACCATTCGCACAGGCGCTGTGCCAGAATCAGCGGCGTATCTCCCTGACGCAGCACATAATGAAACAGGTCATGTTTGGGTGATGAAACGTTATGTATATTCATATTTCCGTCCTCTACATATTCTTGATGCCATCAGGAATGGTGTAGAAAGTCGGATGACGGTAAATCTTGTCCTCCGAGGGTTCGAAAAACGCCCCGCGCTCTTCCGGTTGTGAGGCCACCAGATAGATGGATTTCACGACCCAAATAGAGCAGCCTTCATTGCGGCGCGTGTAGGCATCACGTGCGTTTTCCAGTGCCATTTGATCATCTGCCGCATGGAGGCTGCCAACATGGCGGTGAGCCAATCCCTGTTTACTGCGGACAAAGACTTCATACAGTGGCCACTCGTTATTGTTCATTAGATTCACTCCCTTCAGTTCTGTTCAGGTGACGCGGATTAGGCAGCACTTTTTTTGGCGGCTGTTTTCTTGGCATGGACAAATGCGGCCTCACGTACCCAACTTCCGTTTTCCCAAGCCCGGCGTTTGGCTTCCAGACGCTCGTGATTGCAGATACCTTGTCCTTTCAGCACCTGATAGAATTCATCCCAGTTGATTTCGCCAAAACGGTAATGCCCGGTTGTTTCATCCCAGACCAATTCGGGGTCGGGGGCTGTCATGCCCAATGCCTCTAACTGGGGAACGGTGTTGTCGATGAATTTTTGCCGTAATTCATCATTGCTGAATCGCTTGATTTTCCACGCCATGCTCTGGGCGCTATTGGGAGAATCGCTGTCATTCGGGCCAAACATCATTAATGTCGGCCACCAGAAACGGTTAATGGCATCTTGTAACATTGCGCGTTGGGCTTCGTTGCCATTTGCCAGCGCCATGACAGCTTCATAACCTTGCCGCTGGTGGAAACTTTCTTCCTTGCAGATCTTCACCATCGCGCGGGCGTAGGGACCGTAAGAGGCCCGGCACAAGGCGACTTGGTTAACAATTGCTGCACCGTCCACCAGCCAGCCAATTACGCCAATATCTGCCCAGCTCAGGGTGGGATAGTTAAAGATGGAGGAGTACCTCATCTTGCCATCCAGTAGCTTTTGGTAGATGTCCTGACGGGAACAACCCAGTGTTTCAGCAGCGCTATAGAGATAAAGCCCATGCCCTGCCTCATCCTGTACTTTGGCCAGCAGGATGGCTTTGCGGCGTAATGTCGGGGCGCGGGTGATCCAATTGGCTTCCGGTAACATGCCGACCACTTCCGAGTGTGCGTGTTGACCAATCTGGCGTATCAGATTCTGGCGATAGGCTTCAGGCATCCAATCTTTGGCCTCAATGGACAGATCCGTGGCGATCTTGGCGTCAAAGTGCGCCTGAAGTGGGTCAGTTGTCATTTTAGGCTCCGTTATGATTCTTATTTTTTGGTTTAAAACATAAAAATGAATCACTTTAGATAACCATAAATCTACAAACCGATAACAAAAATATCAAACACTTGAGTTGTATATTTGTCGTACACATCACAATATGAATTTAAATTCATTATAAAACAAATGGTTAATTTTTAATGTTTGATGATGACAAGAATATTAACAAGTGATCGGGCACAAGTGTTTTTATTTTGTTAATTTTGTGGGTGGCCTTGTCAATGAAATATATGATACATAAATAGCATGCTGTTACTTAATGATTGATTCATTAATGAGATTGGTGGAGAAAAAAATGCAACAATTGACGAGTTACATTTGTGGCGCTTGGGTTTATGGGCAGGGCAACACCAGAACCATTCATCATGCAATCAGCGGCGAAGCCTTGTATCAGGTATCTTCAGAGGGTTTGCCACTCGCAAAAAGTTTAGAATATGCCCGTGAAAAAGGGGGAAAGGCGCTGGCTGCGATGACATTCCAGCAACGGGCGCAGATGATGAAAGCAGTTGCAAAGCATCTGCTTGCCAACAAAGAAGCACTGTATGACATTTCTACGCAGACAGGGGCGACCCGCTCAGATAGCTGGGTTGATATTGAAGGCGGTGTGGCGACGCTTTTTTCTTATGCAGGATTGGCAGGGCGTGAATTACCGGATGATACGCTGTGGCCGGAAGATGAAATGATACCGTTGTCTAAACAATCTCAGTTTGTGGCCCGCCATGTGCTGACTTCCCGCCCCGGTGTTGCACTGCATATCAACGCGTTTAACTTTCCTTGTTGGGGCATGCTGGAAAAATTGGCACCAACGTGGATGGCGGGAATGCCGGCGATTATCAAACCCGCTACGGCTTCTGCCCAATTGACACAGGCGATGGTGAAAATGATCATCGACAGTGGTCTGGTGCCGGAAGGCGCATTGCAGTTGATCTGCGGTGGCATTGGTGATCTGTTTGATCATCTCGGTTATCAGGATGCCGTCACGTTTACCGGCTCGGCACAAACAGGCCAGAAACTGCGTGCCCATCCTCGGCTGATAGAAAAATCCATTCCCTTTACGATGGAAGCAGACTCGCTCAACTGCTGTATTCTGGGCGAAGATGTCACACCTGATATGCCGGAATTTGGCGTATTTATCAAGGAAGTTGTCCGTGAAATGACCGTCAAGGCAGGTCAGAAATGTACGGCCATCCGGCGTATTATTGTGCCTGTCGGTCAAATGGAAGACGTTAAACAAGCATTGCTCAAACGGTTGTCTGGTGTGACGGTCGGCGATCCTACTTTGCCGGAAGTACGTATGGGAGCGTTGATTAATCAGGAGCAGCGTGATGAGGTACAAGCGAAAGTCAACGAATTGCGCAATAGCGGGTGTGAGCTTTTGTGTGGGGGTTCACTGGATAAATTGGTCCTGACGGGTAACAGCAACAGCAAGGGGGCCTTCTATCCGCCAACTTTGCTCTATTGCGCTGATCCAATGGCAAATCAGGCCGTACACAGTACGGAAGCATTCGGGCCAGTTTCCACGTTGATGGCTTATAAGGATACCGAACAGGCGATCGAACTGGCGATGATGGGAGATGGCAGTTTGGTGGGTTCGTTGGTGACGGCAGATGAGCAGATTGCTGTACAGGTGATTCGTGCGACAGCCTGTGCTCATGGCCGTATGCTAGTGTTGGATGAAGCCGCTTCTGCGGAATCCACAGGACACGGTTCTCCACTGCCCATGCTGGTACATGGCGGGCCGGGACGTGCAGGCGGCGGTGAAGAGCTGGGCGGGCTGCGTGCCGTAAAACATTACATGCAGCGCACGGCAATTCAGGCTAGCCCAAGTATGCTGGCTGCGATTGGTCGTGAATGGGTTCGTGGCGCAAAAGTGAAGGAAGATCCGATACATCCATTCCGCAAGTATTTCGAACAGCTTGAAATTGGTGAAAGTTTACTGACCGCGCGCCGGACGGTGACGGAAGCGGATATCGTTAATTTTGCCTGTCTGAGCGGGGATCATTTTTATGCTCATATGGATAAAATTGGTGCGGCAGAATCCTTATTTGGTGAACGCGTAGCGCACGGCTATTTTGTCGTATCGGCGGCTGCGGGCCTGTTCGTTGACGCTGCTGTCGGGCCTGTACTTGCTAACTATGGTATGGAAAACCTGCGCTTTATTGAACCGGTTAAGATTGGCGATACCATTCAGGTACGTCTGACTTGCAAGAAAAAGATTAAAAAAGTCCAGAAAACACCAGAAGATACACCACAAGGTGTTGTGATGTGGGATGTTCAGGTGCTGAATCAGGAACAACAACCTGTAGCGCTTTATAGCATCCTGACGCTGGTGGAGCGGCAACAAGGCGATTTTGTGGCGTCAGCATAGGGCGGTAAGGGATTAAGCCAAGGGAATGGCTGGCTCCCTAACAGATAGTGCTACGCTCCATACTCGGCGCACCAGATAAAAATGGCGATTTAGATCGCCATTCAAAAATAAAATCACGTAACGGAACCAATAAACAACAGGAATATAATAACGAAAATATATTCCTTGTTCGTATATAATTCACCAAAATTTGGTTTAGCGCTAATTATTATTTAATTTTTTTTGATTATGTATTATTACAATAAGAAAAAATGAGTAAAATTATACTTTATGCTTCCTTAAAAACATAACTGATTTATATTTTAATTTTATAGCTGAAAAATATAATACCAAAAATATAGAAATAAAAAAAGTCAATATAAGACTAGTGTAATGTATATTATCGGACAAAACAAAAACAAAAACAAAAATAAAAAAAAGAAAAATAACCAAAAGATTTAACGCTGTTCCATAGAAACCTTTTTTAGATATAAAACCTCTTGAAAAATATCATAATCTGAACGCGCAGCAGCAGATTTTATCAAATTTATTTCCTTTAAAGTAAATTCATGCTCCATCATTAACCTTTCTATATTTTCTTTCATTTCCATTCACCTGTAATATTTTATCTAAGCTAATTGTACCTATTAAATTATTTTTCACCTACTTTTTCTTATCCCCGATACCAATGCTCAAAGCGGGATTTTAGATCATCATTTAGTACCGCTATCCGCGTCTGTAGTAAGTAATGTGCGCCTTATTGGCTACGTTCATAACAGCCACTTATTAAGTAAACGTAAACCACATAAAAAAGGGGTGTATCTGTCTACTTGTGGTTCAACCTACAGGCATCAGGCATTCTGTATTTCGCATTTAACGGCCTATTCCATTAGGTTTTAACTGAACGGATCTTCATCTGCGTATTTTTTCTTTTTAAGATTAGACCAATCTCCTTCATCATTGACATTTTTAAAAACCCTGTCGTTTTTAATTTTAGATTTAAGTTGATATTTTTTGGGGAAGTTTATCCCTAAGCCGGGATTAAGATAATTATCAATAAATGTTGGGCCGGTCATTTTTACCGTATAATCAATCCGCCTCAATTCACGAGAAAATTTATCATTGGCATCATCAGGATCAACGCCTGTTCTCCATACCGGATCTTGTATACCACATCTCGTATCCAGATTGATTTGATGAGTTTTTTTTAATTTTAGTGCCAAATCGACTCTCTTATCTACTTCATGGTATTTATTGAATTTTTTTATTTGGCTGATTTCATCGGCTTTTGGGGATTCATACATTTGAATGGAAAGGTGATGTTTTTTTATCATAATAGCCATTTTTAGTAATAGATTAAAAATCGCTTTTGATTGAGGAAGGGAGGCAATAATCGCATTTCCAAAGCGAGTATATGGAGTTGCAGACCAGTCTAACCCAGAGTTATCGCCTAAACCTATATTTGACCGAAGCTGTAGATTTTCAAATTTAGCATTATTTCTATCAAGCGTATTTTTTATATCTGAATCATACAACTCGACATCAGCATCCAGATATATTCCTCCTTCCATATATAAAATGGTTAAGCGTGCAAGATCACTGGATGTTGCGTAATTATGATAATTACCCATTAAATTAAGATGGTATATATGTTGTAAGTAGTTGATTAAATCAACATAATCTCCGTAGCGCCTTGTGTTATCGGCTTCTTTTTTTTGTTTATTAAAATAACTTAAACAATTCAACATTGGATCTTGAATGGAATTCAGATAAAATGCTTGTTGACGTAAGAATCTGAAAGTGGTTTCAATATTTCTATAATTAAAGTTAATGGGTATTTCACCAAGATCAAAATCCGTATCCTGATATTTAAGTTTTATTTTTCTTAATGTATTAATAATAAGTGACTGGACATTTTTCTCCCCCCAAATATTGACTTCAAAA
>NZ_LFCV01000021.1 GCF_001037465.1 Xenorhabdus khoisanae | reverse complement strand
TATCTGAGGTTCATATGTTAATGGAAAATATATTACGTGATGTGATACAAAGAACAAAAAATGCCTTTATGGGAGGATCTGCCAATAAATTTCATTTTGAAACAAAAAACATTGATAAGCTAGGTCACCAAGGAGACCCTATATCATTTAAACTTCAACATCTTATTTCCAGCCAATCAAATAAACTTAGTAAAACACGTTTTAACGATATCAGAGATTCACGACTCCCTCAACTATATCAATATATTAATGAAATCAAATTCAAAATGAACTTAGTTGGAAATTGTAGTGAACATTGTACTTATGCATTTCATTATTTAATGAAATGGCATTCATTTGCAATTTTCAACCTTTACAAGGCCATAGATCCCGATCCGGAAAAGAATATATATATCGTCATATATGAAACCACACTTCCTAAGGATCATTCTTTTATCACTATAAGTCACTTAAAAAGTGATGTTTTTTTAGCTATCAAAAAAGGTCTATTTTCACATATTCTGCCGGATTCATGGATATGTGATCCTTGGACAGAAATTGCCTGTAAAGGAAAAGATTACCCTCTTCAATGGAAGAGAAAAATGAAACAATGGGAAAGTGAAAGCCTTTTCGTAGCAACAGAGAGTTCTAAAAATTATTCCAATGCTGTAACAAATAAATATGATGGATTTTTTTCCCCTACAAGACCAGAAGTATACAATATGATTTCCCCATATGATAAATTTAAACCAGCATATATAGCTTTTATTGATGGAAAAGGAAATATCAATACACTAAATAAATTAAGAAATGATTTACATAAGGTTCCTTATGACATCAGTGAAATAGAAAAAAAAGAACTTCTTGATATGGGTTTCCCTGATATAGATGAAATAAGATAAATATTAAAAAGGGCTTTTTCCAAAGCCCTCATTTTATTAATTTATATAATATGATTTATTCTGCTGCTTCACATTTTCTATCATTTTTAACCGATTCTACAGAAGAGTTAATATACTGCTCTTCTGGACGGATAATGCTGATCAGTTTGAAAAGCAGGCTCAGGCCAATACCGACGACAGTTGCAAGTGCCATCCCTTTCAATTCCGCTGTACCTATCTGGATTTTCGCCCCGCTGACACCAATAATCAAAATAATGGAAGTCAGAATCAAGTTCTGTGCTTTACTGTAATCAACTTTAGAATCAATCAAAACTCGAATACCTGATGCACCAATGACACCATATAGCAGTAAAGAAACACCGCCCATAACAGGAACAGGGATCATTTGGATCGCCGCAGCTAATTTACCGACGCAAGAAAGCAATATCGCTAACACCGCAGCACCGCCAATCACCCATGTACTATAAACACGGGTCAATGCCATAACACCGATATTTTCACCATAAGTGGTGTTAGGCGTTGAACCGAAGAATCCCGAAATCATCGTTGAAAAACCATTCGCAAACATTGAGCGATGCAAACCCGGGTCTTTCAGTAAATCTTTTTGTACGATATTCGCCGTCACCACCAAATGCCCGACATGTTCCGCGATCACCACCAACGCCGCAGGTAAAATCGTCATGATGGCAAACCATTCAAAACGAGGTGTATAGAAAGTTGGCAATGCAAACCATGGGGCTTCACGTACTGGCGTTAAATCTACAACGCCCATAAAGAATGACAGCCCATAACCCACCAGCACACCAATCAGAATCGGGATAATCGCCATAAAACCACGGAATATGACAGATCCTAAAATGGTTACAGCCAGCGTTACCATAGATATGGTCAAATTGGTCATATTAACTTCCGAACCTGACGCTGGGCGCAAACCCGCCATATCCGCAGCAACACCCGCTAATTCCAGGCCGATTACCGCAACAATAGCGCCCATCGCCGCAGGTGGAAACATCACGTTGATCCAACCTCTTCCTGCTACTTTAACAATCAGAGCAACCAGACAGAACAACAAGCCGCAGACAATAAATCCCCCCAATGCCAATTCATATCCTAAAGGCAATAGCAACAATACAGGCGAAATAAAGGCAAAGCTTGAACCTAAGTAAGCGGGAATTCTCCCTTTACAAATTACCAAATACAGTAATGTTCCAATACCATTGAACAATAAAATCGTGGCGGGATTAACTTTAAACAAAATGGGAACCAAAACGGTTGCCCCAAACATAGCAAACAGATGTTGTAAACTTAATGGAATAGTCTGTGCCAAAGGCGGTTTCTCGTCTACCCCAATAGTCCGACGGGTCATGCTTGATATCCTCTTATCTCATCTTGCCAGAAACCAAAAAAAAGCCGACTTCTCAGCCGGCTAAAAATGTTATTTAGTACCAAATATTTTATCGCCTGCATCCCCCAGGCCAGGAACAATGTATCCATGTTCATTGAGGCGTTCATCAATTGAAGCAGTGTAAAGTTCAACATCGGGGTGCGCTTTTTCCAGTGCAGCGACACCTTCTGGAGCTGCAACCAGCACCAATACCTTAATGACAGGGCATCCTGCTTTTTTCAACAGATCAATAGTGGCGATCATGGAACCGCCGGTTGCCAACATTGGGTCAACAACCAATGCCATACGTTCACTAATGTCAGAAACCAATTTCTGGAAGTAAGGCACAGGTTCGAGTGTTTTTTCGTCACGATACACACCGACGACACTGATTCGCGCGCTCGGAATATTTTCCAATACACCATCCATCATGCCCAATCCCGCACGCAGGATAGGTACTACCGTAATCTTCTTCCCTTTAATCTGGTCTATTTCTACCGGACCGCACCATCCATCAATGGTTACTTTCTCAACTTCTAAATCAGCAGTTGCTTCATATGTCAGAAGACTACCCACCTCTGAGGCCAGTTCACGAAAGCGTTTAGTGCTTATATCATGATCTCGCATCAGGCCAAGTTTATGTCTAACCAGTGGGTGTTTAACCTCAACGATCTTCATGGGTTTCTCCTAATATAGCCGGCAGATAAAAAATCGCGGGATTATACCGCCTTTTCAGCAGCACACCACTATCAATCTATTGATTTTTATCAACCCCAAGTATTTTTCTTTAATTTTCATTTAGCGGTGATCTTGTATAAAGCTATCGCAAACGTTTGCTTAGGCTGTTAGAATTGCTGCCGTTATGTTTTATTCATAAAAATGCAACCATCTGGGAGCTACGCAGTGACCAACAAAACCTCTCTTAGCTATAAAGATGCTGGTGTCGATATTGATGCTGGCAATGCCTTAGTCAATCGTATCAAAGGTGTCGTAAAACAGACCCGTCGCCCTGAAGTAATGGGGGGATTGGGTGGTTTCGGTGCATTATGTGCCCTGCCACAGAAATATCGTGAGCCGGTGTTGGTTTCCGGTACAGATGGTGTTGGTACCAAGCTGCGCCTTGCCATGGATCTGAAACGCCATGATACCATCGGGATTGATTTGGTCGCCATGTGTGTCAATGATCTGGTTGTTCAGGGAGCAGAGCCTCTTTTCTTCCTTGATTACTATGCTACAGGCAAATTGGATGTGGATACCGCAGCCAGTGTTATCACAGGTATAGCAGAAGGCTGCAAACAGGCAGGCTGTGCGCTGGTTGGCGGTGAAACAGCAGAAATGCCTGGTATGTATCACGGTGAAGATTATGACGTCGCTGGTTTTTGCGTCGGCGTCGTTGAAAAAGCAGAGATTATTGATGGCAGTCAGGTTCAGGTTGGTGATGCACTGATTGCGCTGGCATCCAGTGGCCCACATTCCAACGGCTATTCTTTAATCCGTAAAATACTCGAAGTCAGTCAGGCAAACCCTGAAACGACTGAGCTTGACGGAAAATCACTCGCAGATCATCTGCTTGCCCCAACGCAAATTTATGTTAAATCAATCCTTGAATTGATTGAAAAAGTCGACGTTCATGCAATTTCACACCTGACAGGGGGTGGTTTTTGGGAGAATATTCCTCGCGTTCTGCCAGAAAATATGCAAGCCAGAATCAATGCCGACAGTTGGCAGTGGCCATCAATTTTCACGTGGTTACAGCAAGCTGGCAATGTCAGCGAACATGAAATGTACCGCACGTTTAACTGCGGGGTGGGTATGATAATTGCGTTGCCCCAATCTCAGGCAGAACAGGCAATTTCATATCTGAAAGCATCAGGTGAAAGTGCATGGCAAATTGGTACAATTTCCGAACTCAACGCTGATGATCAACCGGTTGTTATCAATAAATAAATTATAAAGAAACAAATATTGTTCCCAATAAATTTCAAGTTGCAGTTTTATTGGCTGCAACTTGCAAGATAAAGGGTATACCAGTCAATGAAATCTTCAGCTAAGAGAAACCATGAAAAAAATTGTCGTTTTAGTATCCGGCAATGGTAGCAATCTTCAATCCATCATAGATTCCTGCCAACAAAACCGGATTAATGGGAGTATTTCTGCCGTCTTCAGTAATAATGCTGATGCCTATGGTTTGAAACGGGCTGAACAGACCTATATTCCAGCCCATTTTATTGACCCCAAAGGATATGCTGATCGCACCCGTTATGATATTGCTCTGCTCAAGGCTATCGATCAATATCAGCCGGACTTGGTTGTGTTGGCAGGTTACATGAGAATTTTATCACCTGATTTCGTCCGGCATTATCATGGACGCCTGCTCAATATTCACCCTTCCCTATTACCAAAATATCCCGGCCTGCATACTCACCAGAAAGCCATTGCAAATGGTGATAAAGAACATGGCACTTCCATCCATTTTGTTACAGAGGAGCTGGATGGTGGCCCAATCATTCTACAAGCTAAAGTGCCTATTTTTGATGGAGATAAGGAAGAAGACGTTATCGGACGCGTCCAGACCCAAGAACATAATATTTACCCTCTGGTCATTAATTGGTTCCTGAATGGTCGTTTAGCTATGGAAGGAAATACAGCGATAATGGATGGCAAAGTTTTACCGCCACAAGGTTATGCTTCAGAATAATTAGCCTCTAACTTACAGCTCAGTGTTAATACGCATTTTGGTTAATATACTGTAATTAAGATAATACTTTGCTGTAAGTTGCCGTTTCGGATTGGTTTCTATTTCTATGCCTCCATACCTTTATACTTCTATTATACTTACATGCCTAAAGAATCTGGTTATCTATCCAACTAAAAATATTAGCCCGACAATAATTATTTATCTTGTAATAATTATTTATTCGAACATTATTAGCTATATACCCAATGGATTTCACCTTACCCGTTTGAAGAAAGTTGAAGGGCATAGAATGAATTCATACAATCCGAAAGAAGCACTGAGGTATCCAATGTCCAGTGATCCAGAAAGGCCATCCGTAAATTTGCGCCCCCTTGAGCGGGAAGATCTCCCTTTTGTTCATCAAATTGATAATAATGCCAGTGTCATGCGCTATTGGTTTGAAGAACCTTATGAAGCCTTTGTTGAATTATGCGATCTTTATGACAAGCACATTCATGACCAAAGTGAGCGCCGTTTTATTATCGAAAGCATGAACTCCAAAGTCGGGTTAGTCGAATTAGTCGAAATTGATTATGTCCACCGTCGCTCAGAATTCCAAATTATCATTGCCCCGGCCTATCAAGGGCAAGGCTATGCTGCCGTAGCCGCCAAACTTGCGATGGAGTACGCTTTTGCTGTCTTGAATCTTTACAAGCTGTACTTAATTGTCGATAAAGAAAATTCGAAGGCAATTCACATATACAATAAATTGGGATTCTACACCGAAGGCGAATTAATCGATGAATTTTTTGTGAATGGCTCTTATCATACAGCCATTAGGATGTGTACATTCCAACACCACTATTTTGCCAATAAAGCCCGTGAAACCCAGACCGATATTTTGGTCGGTTAAACACTTAGCCGGTTAAACGCTTGGCCCATTAAACGCTGACCATTAGATTAAATGGAAAACCAAATGGAGTAGTAATGTCCCACGATCGTCTCTATACCGAAAAAGAACTGAGCTGGCTCTCTTTCAACGAACGTGTACTTCAGGAAGCGGCTGACAAAAGTAACCCGCTGATCGAAAGAATGAGGTTCTTAGGGATCTACTCCAATAACCTGGATGAATTTTATAAAGTTCGTTTTGCTGACGTAAAACGGCGAATTCTTATCAGTGAGGAACGGGGTTCAGCCACCAGCGCCCGCCAATTGTTGAAAAAAATTGAGTCCAAAGTGGCCAAAATCGATCAAGAGTTCGATGAACTCTATAACGAGCTGCTACTGGAAATGGCTCGCAACCAGATTTTTTTGATCAATGAACGGCAAATATCGCCGAATCAACAAATCTGGCTACGGCAATATTTTCGGCAACATTTGCGCCCACACATTACGCCGATTGTCATCAATCCAGAAACCAATCTGGTTGAGTTTCTCAAAGATGACTATACCTATTTGGCCGTTGAAATTATCCGTGGTCAAGAAACGCAATACGCCTTGCTGGAAATTCCATCGGATAAAGTCCCTCGCTTCGTTAACCTTCCTCCCGAAATGCCACGCAGACGCAAGTCAATGATATTGCTTGATAATATTCTGCGTTACACGTTGGATGAAATTTTCAAAGGGTTCTTCGATTACGATACTTTGAATGTCTATTCCATGAAAATGACTCGCGATTCCGAATATGATTTGGCAACAGAAATGGAATCCAGCCTTCTGGAATTAATGTCCTCCACGCTTAAACAGAGGTTGACGGCAGAGCCTGTACGATTTGTCTACCAACGTGATATGCCAGATGAAATGGTGGATTTGCTGCGCAGTAAACTAGGGCTTTCCAATGATGATTCAGTCATTGCAGGCGGACGCTATCATAATTTTAAAGATTTCATTAAATTTCCCAATGAAGGAAACCGCAGCTTACTGAACAAACCCATGCCACGGCTGCGCCATACCTGGTTCGACCATTTCCGCAACGGGTTCGATGCTATCCGCGAAAAAGATGTCCTGCTTTATTATCCTTACCACACGTTTGAGCACGTACTGGAATTACTGCGGCAGGCTTCTTTCGATCCCAGCGTGATTTCTATCAAGATTAATATCTACCGTGTTGCAAAAGACTCACGCATTATCGACTCCATGATCCATGCGGCACATAACGGCAAGAAAGTCACTGTCGTCGTGGAGTTACAGGCACGTTTTGATGAAGAAGCCAACATTCATTGGGCAAAACGCCTGACCGAAGCTGGCGTCCATGTTATTTTTTCTGCTCCTGGCCTGAAGATTCACGCCAAGCTGTTCATCATTTCGCGCCTTGAGGGAAATGAAATTATCCGTTATGCCCATATTGGTACAGGGAATTTCAATGAAAAAACAGCGCGTTTATATACCGATTACTCACTGTTGACCGCAAAGCCCGAAGTCACCAATGAAGTTCGTCGGGTATTTAACTTTATTGAAAACCCTTATCGTCCGGTTACATTTGATAATTTAATGGTATCGCCGCAAAATTCACGGGCAATGCTCAATCAATTGATTACTCAAGAAATCGAAAACGCCAAAGCGGGTGAAGTGGCCGGCATTACCCTGAAAATCAATAATCTGGTGGACAAAGAACTGGTGGATCGCCTGTATGATGCCTCAGAAGCCGGTGTTAAAGTTCGCATTCTGGTACGTGGCATGTGTTCTTTAGTTCCCAATCAGCCGGGTTTCAGTGAAAATATTCAGGTCACCAGCATTGTCGATCGCTTTCTGGAACACGATCGCGTTTATGTTTTTACCAATAAAGGTGATGAGAAAATATTTCTCTCCTCTGCTGACTGGATGACACGAAATATCGATTATCGCATTGAAGTAGCAGTTTGCCTGCTGGAACCCATGTTAAAACAACAGGTTATGGATATTCTCGAATTACAGTTCAGTGATACCGTCAAGGCACATTATATTGATAAGGAGTTGAGCAACCGCTATGTTCCACGAGGAAATAAGCGTAAAATCCGTGCGCAACTTGCTGTTTATGATTATCTGAAAAACCTTGAACAACCGGAACCCAGAGCCTGATTTATGCCGTTGAAACACGACACTCCCATGCCCAAACCCCAAGAAATTGCGACTATTGATTTAGGCTCCAACAGCTTTCATATGGTAATTGCTCGTATTGTAAACGGCGCATTACAGGTTATTGGACGCTTAAAGAAGCGGGTTTACCTTGCCGATGGTTTAAACAGCGAAAATGAATTAAGCGAAGAAGCTATCCAGCGTGGTTTGAGCTGCCTTTCTCTGTTTGCCGAACGATTGCAGGGTTTTTCCGCAGATAATGTCTGTTTGGTGGGAACGCATAGTTTACGCGAAGCAACTAACGCGCAAGAGTTTTTAAAACGGGCAAAAGAAATTATTCCCTACCCGATTGAAATTATTTCTGGTCATGAAGAAGCTCGCCTGATTTTTATGGGCGTTGAACATACTCAACCAGAAAAAGGCCGAAAATTAGTCATTGATATTGGTGGTGGTTCAACAGAATTGGTTATTGGTGAGGACTTCGAACCTCTTCTGATTGAAAGCCGTCGCATGGGCTGCGTCAGTTTTGCCCGTCAATTCTTTCCTGACGGTGTAATCAACGAGCATAATTTCCGCAAGGCACGGCTTCAGGCCACCCAAAAACTGGAAAATCTTGTTTGGCAATTCCGCATAAAAGGCTGGGATTTTGCCTTGGGGGCATCGGGAACCATTAAAGCTATCCACGAACTATTGGTGGAACTAGGCGAAAAAGATGGTCTGATTACACCAGAACGCCTCAATATGCTGGTAAAACGGAGCCTGAAACACAAAAATTTCGATTCGTTGGATCTGCCGGGGCTTTCCGTTGACCGCAAACGAACTTTTGTTCCCGGCCTTTCAATCTTGTGTGGTATTTTCGACGCCCTGCATATTCAGGAATTGCGTCTATCTCAAGGAGCGCTAAGGGAAGGTGTACTTTACGAAATGGAAGATCGTTTCCGCCATCAAGATATTCGTCAAAGAACCGCCAAAAGTCTTGCTGAACACTACAATATTGACCGGGAACAAGCCGACCGGGTCTGGAACACCGCCAAAAACCTTTATGACCAATGGGTAGAGCAAAATCCCAAGCGGACGCACCCACAACTGGAATCTATTCTGCTGTGGGCTGCCATGTTGCACGAAGTCGGTTTAAGTATCAATCTGAGTGGGCTGCAACGGCATTCCGCTTATATCCTGCAAAATACCGATCTACCGGGGTTTAATCAAGAACAGCAATCGTTACTGGCAACACTGGTACGTTATCATCGCAAGGCGATTAAAGTACATGAGCATCCCCGTTTCTATCTGTTCAAGAAAAAACAGTATCTTCCTATGCTGAAGATATTGCGGTTGGCAACACTGTTGAATAATCAGCGCCAATCGACCACGACACCAGAAACCCTGAGGCTGGAAACTGATCATGGGCATTGGACGCTCTATCTGCCACCCAATTATCTAACGCAAAATGCCCTCGTGCAGCTTGATTTAGAGAAAGAACAAGACTACTGGAGTGACGTGACAGGCTGGAATTTACACATTAAAGAGGAATCGACTTAACGATACACGTTATGAAGAAGAAAAAGAAAACTGTTCAAATTACAAAATTGATACTGCTTATCAGCTTTCTGATTTTATTTGGGCGCTTTATCTATTCATTCGTTGCAGCTCTGGAGCATTACCAGCAAAAGCAAACAAAACAGCAATCGGTGGAATATCTTAGTAGACCAGAAATAAAGTAGTTATTATGCTAACTTAAGGTCAATACTCCAGATTATGTTATTGTAATTATCCTGTTTTTTTGCCCTATTTTCTGCCTTAAAGGTACATCATGTTACAGCCGGCTTTTACACCTGATAATGCAACTGTTGCCAACCAGCGTTCCCAAAAACTGGCACATGTTCGCCAACGCTTACTTTCGTTATTCATTAACGACAAGCTATTTGTCGATAAATTATTGGGCCAGGCTGATGAACATTCAGTCATCAGCGACGAACAGTTACTGGAGAAAATAGAGGAAGTCAGTACCCTGCTGGCAGACCTGCATGCTGCCGACATTGCGGATATTCTGGAAGCCTTACCCTATGATGAGCGTCTTGCTTTGTGGCGTTTGATCGACAATAACCAACGCGGTGAAGTTCTGGTTGAAGCCTCTGTCCCGATCTGGGACAACTTGATTAAAGATATGTCTGACGTCAAGCTGCTACGCGCCATTGGTACACTGCATGTGGATGAGCAGGCTTACATTGCGGAATATCTGCCACGTGAAACCACACGACGCTTACTGACTTATCTGGAGCCGAGTCAACGCAACCGCATCCGCGAAGTATTGCAGTACCATAAAGACAGCATCGGCCAGATGATGGATTTTGAGTTCGTAACAGTACGGGGAAGCATTACGCTCAGTACAGTTCAACGCTTTTTACGTTCCAGAGGCTCAATTCCCGAAACGACAGATAAGATCTTCGTTATTGATCGCAAAAACCGCCTTCAAGGGGAACTTCCTCTCACAACCTTGCTGACCAACGCACCGGACAGATTGGTTTCCGAAGTGATGAATACGGATACCGTGACTTTCTCGCCAGAGCAAAAAGGTGAAGATGCCGCCAGTGCGTTCGAACGTTATGACTTAATCTCTGCTGCGGTAGTCGATAATAATGGGCGTTTGATGGGTCGTCTGACCGTTGAAGATATCGTTGATACTTTAAGTGAAGAAACGGATACCAATATCCGCCGCATGGGGGGCTTGAGCCGGGAAGAAGACGTTTTTGCTCCTGTTGGGCAAGCTGTCAAAACTCGCTGGACATGGCTTGCGATAAACCTATGTACAGCTTTTGTCGCTTCACGTGTTATCGGGCTGTTCGAACATACTATTTCTCAGCTCGTTGCCCTGGCAACTTTAATGCCTATTGTGGCAGGGATTGGGGGTAACACCGGCAACCAAACCATTACGATGATCGTCCGGGCGCTGGCACTCCATCAAATCCAAACCGGTAGTTTTTCTTACCTGTTATTAAGGGAACTTGGCGTTGCTTTAATCAACGGTATTATTTGGGGGGGAATAATGGGCGTTGTCACTTACTTACTCTACAATGATCTGGCTATGGGTGGTGTGATGACAATGGCGATGATACTGAACCTATTGATGGCAGCCCTGATGGGTGTGTTGATTCCA
This sequence comes from Xenorhabdus khoisanae, assembly GCF_001037465.1. GTDB lineage: Bacteria > Pseudomonadota > Gammaproteobacteria > Enterobacterales > Enterobacteriaceae > Xenorhabdus > Xenorhabdus khoisanae. Next base: position 49,671 of record NZ_LFCV01000021.1, on the reverse strand, counting down.
TTTATTATGATGAAATTGGGAAGAGATCCTGCAATTGGTTCCAGCGTAATGATTACAGCAATTACCGATACTGGTGGATTCTTTATCTTTTTGGGATTGGCAACACTGTTTTTGGTTTAAGTGCTTTCATATATTATTTTACCCAACGCATTACAATTGGGGCTTATGTAAAAACGCCGATTAGATCATCGGCGTTTATCTCAATTATTAATATACTCTGTCGTCCCAGACACTATATCCAGAAGTTCCCGCCATATGGTGACGGCAAATAATGTCTTTATATTTAATAGAAACACTTTCTTCTGGTTGTGCTTCCGCATGGTTAACACTGTGCGGATAGTTCGGAGATAAATCAAGGATTGTCGCATCACGACATTCGATAGAATAATATAATTCCTGTGCCCCGGATTGGGCTGTGCGATAAAAGTCAAATTTCAGATTTAATGTTTCATTATCTGAAATTGCCATCATTAATAATGGTGATGATTTATCTTGTGGTTTTACAAATACAATTGGACTATGGTTAACATTTTGTTCTCTGTGAATGGAATGATGTAACCTTAATACAAATATTTCATTCTCATGACCAGCCTGATACTTATTACCAATGGATTCAACAGAAGAACAACCTTGCGAAATCAACCCCTGTTTGTCTCCCTGTAACGTTAGATAGATCATATTTGCCATAATAACTCCCTGTTGTGGTTAAGGTTCATAAAGTACGATCAGACCGTGCTAATATAGCGCTAAATACGGTTAGAGGGGTAGTAAAAAAGTGTGATTAAACTCACTGTACAATAAGAGAATTATCTTAAATTTATTTAAGCACACGTTTTAACATAATCTTTTGGAAAATTATTTCCTTACGCTTGTAAACTTCCACAAAAACATAATAATATAAAGCATCCTATTGTTATTCTTTCCATCTTATCTATTCTCGAAAAATCAATGATGAGAATAATCACTATACAGCAATGTTGTTTATTTATATAAACTTATTCCTGCCAATATTGAGTTTATTGAACTTCAATTTTTATAAAGTAACAGATTAACCCTATGAGAAAAAATACAGATCATTAACTTTTCCCGCAATGGTACAGAATATATAAAATTAACAAACTATCCTGCTATATGTAAGATCCTGAGTGGCAATCAGGTTAGTAGAACAAATACTGAAAGACGAAGCTGATTTTGTTGGTGGTTTAGCTGCAACAATCACAGTTACGAAAATTGATAGCGAACTCGGTTTTACACAAAAAGTACAAGAGGAACGCCTATCGTTCGTAACATACTTCTTGGTGTCCCATTGGATGCCTCATCACAAATTTCATGAAAAATCACTATCAAAAACATTATCTTTTTGACACAACCTCCATATTTTCTTCATTATTGACTAATTCTCGCTGGTTACACTAATAATATATTCTGCATCTATTTGGCGTAAGATGCGGCACGATTGATTATCGCCACAACATTGAGAGAATGTCGAGCAAATGAATAACAAAAGTCGTTCCTACTTTTTCCGACTCGCTGCGGCTATAGCCGTGATCGTCGTGGTGGTTTTCTTTGCGTGGAAATACCTTAACACGCCTTCAACATCAGATAAGACCCAGGATCCAAAATCAGAACAAAATGAAATCAAGCAAGCTCGATCGCCTGTGCAAGTAGCAACGGCTGAAATAAAATCTGTCCCCCATTATTTAAGAGGATTAGGGACGGTTCAGGCTGCCAATACCGTGACTGTCACCAGCCAAGTGGAAGGCCAGTTAATAAATCTGCATTTCAATGAAGGCCAATATGTCAAAAAAGGGGACTTACTGGCTGAAATTGATCCGCGTCCTCTTCAGGTCAAATTAGCAAGAGCACAAGGGCAATATGCCAAAGATCAGGCAACATTAACAAATGCCAAACAAGATCTGATCCGCTTTCAACAATTGGTGAAAAATAAACTTATCTCCCAGCAAGAGCTGGATAAGCAAATTTCTTTGGTACGTCAGAGCGAAGCCAGTCTGAAAGCTGATCAATCAGATATCGACGAAGCTAAACTACAATTGAACTACAGCCGCATTACTGCACCTATTTCCGGTCGTGTTGGTTTGAAACGTATTGATATCGGTAATTACATATCTGGCGCAGGTGGTACTCCGATTGTTGTTATTACACAAGTCGATCCCATTGATGTCCTGTTTTCTCTGCCTGAAAATGATATCGGCTTCGTGTTAAACGCCCAGAAAAATCACGCCAATGTGCCGGTCAGCGTGTGGGATCGCAATAATCAGCAACAATTGGCGCAAGGTAAACTACACAGTATTGATAACCAAATTGATGTCGCTACCGGCACGATTAAGATGAAAGCTCAATTTAATAATCAGGGCAACGTGCTGTTTCCTAATCAGTTCGTCAATATGCAGATAAAAGTCGATACACTGAATAATGTCATTGTGATCCCAACAGCCGGGTTACAAATGGGTAATTCAGGTAACTTTGTCTGGAAAGTGGATAAAGAAAATAAGGTCAGCAAGCATAAAGTCATTGCGGGGCTGCAAAACAGCCAACTCGTGGTTATCAACAGCGGTTTGTCCGCAGGCGAACGTGTTGTCACCGATGGTATTGACCAACTGACCGAAGGTGCCAGGGTCGAAATTGTCAAACCTTTGACAGCGGAGTCACTTGATACCGATAACGTTCAGAAAAACACAGCGCAATTAAACGGTAAAGTGGAGAATTCCTGATGCAACCTGATTCTCCAATTTCAGGCGGGGGGCCATCCCGTCTGTTTATCTTGCGTCCTGTTGCCACGACGCTGTTTATGATTGCGATATTGCTGGCTGGGTTTATCGGCTATCGGATGTTGCCCGTTTCTGCGTTGCCACAAGTGGATTATCCGACTATTCAAGTGGTCACGCTCTATCCCGGAGCCAATCCTGATGTTATGACATCTGCCGTTACAGCGCCGCTGGAACGCCAGTTCGGGCAAATGTCCGGCTTAAAGCAGATGTCTTCCAGAAGTTCCGGGGGAGCCTCTGTTATCACGCTGGTATTCCAGCTTTCACTGCCATTGGATGTAGCCGAGCAAGATGTACAGGCCGCCATTAATTCAGCCAGCAATCTATTGCCGGAAGATTTGCCTTATCCCCCCATTTATAGCAAAGTCAATCCGGCTGATCCCCCTATTTTGACGCTGGCCGTAACATCTGATGCCCTGCCTATGACGCAAGTGCAGGATATGGTGGAAACCCGTGTAGCCCAGCGTATTTCTCAGGTCAGTGGCGTGGGTTTGGTGACATTGGCTGGCGGGCAACGTCCTGCGGTACGTGTGAAATTGAATGCTCAGGCCATCGCTGCGCAAGGTTTAGACAGTGATACGATTCGTTCGGCTATCATGAAAGCCAATGTCAATTCTGCAAAAGGCAGTTTTGATGGGCCAACACGTTCAATCACGATTTCCTCCAATGATCAGATGAAATCTATCGATGATTATCGCAAGTTAATCGTCGCCTATAAAAATGGCTCCCCTATTCGCCTGAGTGATGTTGCGACCATTGAACAAGGGGCAGAAAATGACAAACTCGGCGCATGGGCCAATGAAAAACCCGCTATTGTCATCAATGTTCAACGCCAACCCGGCGCGAATGTTATCGAGACGACAGATAATATCCGTGTCATGCTGCCAGAGCTGATCAGCAGCCTGCCCAAATCAGTCAATGTGGAAGTCCTGACAGATCGTACTGTTACAATCCGCAATTCAGTCAAGGATGTGCAATTTGAACTGTTGCTGGCTATTGCGCTGGTTGTCATGGTGATTTATCTGTTCTTGCGCAATACCACGGCAACCCTGATTCCTAGTATTGCTGTACCGCTTTCATTGGTGGGTACGTTTGCCGTTATGTATTTCTGCGGCTTTTCCGTCAATAACCTTACTTTGATGGCATTAACCATCGCAACCGGCTTTGTAGTCGATGATGCAATTGTCGTTATAGAAAATATTTCCCGTTATATTGAACGGGGAGAAAAACCGCTGGCGGCAGCATTAAAAGGAGCGGGAGAAATTGGCTTTACTATTATTTCTCTGACCTTTTCGTTAATTGCTGTATTGATCCCATTGCTGTTTATGGGAGATATCGTCGGCCGCCTGTTCCGGGAATTTGCTATTACTCTTGCTGTCGCCATTTTAATTTCTGCGGTTGTGTCATTGACACTAACACCAATGATGTGCGCAAGAATGTTGAAATCCGAAGCAGAAATTAAACACAACCGCTTTGAACAAGCTTGCGAACATTTCTTTGAACGCATGATTGCCATATATGCGGTCTTTTTGAAACGGGTGTTAAATCATCCTTGGATCACCCTTAGCGTTGCGTTTGGTACGTTAGCGCTGACTGCCCTGCTCTATATCATGATCCCCAAAGGTTTTTTTCCTTTGCAGGATAACGGGTTGATTCAGGGCACACTGGAAGCCCCACAATCCATTTCATTCAATGCAATGGCAGATAAACAACGGCAGGTGACTACGCTGTTACTGCAAGATCCTGCGGTGGATAATGTCACGACATTTATCGGCGTTGATGGTAATAATGCAACGTTGAATAATGCACGTCTCCAGATTACGTTGAAACCACTCAACCAACGCGACGACCGGATTGACGAGGTAATTCCACGATTACAGAAACGGATTGCCGGAGTACCCGATATCACATTGTACCTACAACCGACACAAGATTTAACAATTGACACCCAAGTATCCCGTACGCAATACCAATTCACATTACAGGCAACTTCCCTTGATGAACTCGCTGTCTGGGTTCCCAAATTGCAAAGTGCCCTGAAGCAACGAGCTGAGTTGGTAGATATCGGTCACAATTGGCAGGATAAGGGGCTTGTCGCTTATCTCAATGTAAATCGTGATATGGCCAGCCGATTTGGGATCTCCATGGCTGCCGTGGATAATGCGCTGTATAACGCTTTCGGCCAACGCCTGATTTCGACCATTTACACACAGTCAAATCAGTACCGAATCATTCTTGAACAAGATACGAAAAATTCATCAGGTCTGGAAGCGTTCAACGATCTTTACCTGACTGGAAAAGATGGAAAAATGGTGCCACTTAATGCCATTACTACCGTTGAACAACGGCTTGGGAATTTATCTATCAATCACTTGCAACAATTCCCTTCTGTCACGTTTTCGTTCAATACTGCGAAAAGCGCTTCCCTTGAAGACGCAGTAAACGCCGTCAAGGAGACAGAACGGTCGATTCAAATGCCAAAAGATATTATCACGCAATTTCAAGGGGCAACGCTGGCGTTCCAAGATGCTCTCAGCAATACCCTTTGGTTGATTCTGGCTGCGGTCGTCGCTATGTATATCGTGCTCGGTATACTGTATGAAAGTTTTATCCATCCAGTCACAATCTTGTCAACCTTGCCTACTGCGGGTGTTGGCGCACTGCTGGCTTTGATGGTGGGTGGATATGAATTAGATATTATCGCCATTATTGGGATCATTCTCTTAATCGGCATTGTGAAGAAGAATGCCATCATGATGATCGATTTTGCTCTGGCAGCGGAGCGTGAAAAGGGCATGTCCCCTTATGAGGCTATTTATCAAGCCTGTCTGTTACGTTTCAGGCCGATATTGATGACGACAATGGCGGCACTATTGGGTGCATTGCCTCTGATGCTCAGTACCGGTATTGGGGCGGAACTGCGTCGCCCATTGGGTGTCAGCATGGTGGGCGGTTTGATTATGAGCCAGATTCTGACCTTGTTTACAACTCCCGTCATTTATCTACTTTTTGATCAGTTAGCGCATTCTTACCGGAAAAGTAATTACCGGAAAAGTAATTACCGGAAAAATAAGAACCGGGAGGCTGGGAAAGATAATCAAACGAAGCTTGATAAACCCTCTGTTAATCATCAGGAGCCGCTGTGAAATTTTTCGCCCTATTTATCCAGCGGCCGGTTGCCACGACGTTGCTGAGTTTAGCCATCACGCTGTGTGGTGCGCTCAGTTTTATCTTGTTGCCTGTGTCACCGCTGCCAAAAGTTGATTTTCCTGTGATAACAGTCCATGCCTCTATGCCCGGTGCGTCACCAGAAACGATGTCGTCCTCTGTGACGACACCTCTGGAACGCTCGTTAGGCAGGATTGCAGGGGTAAAAGAGATGGGGTCCACCAGCTCGTTGGGAACCTCCTTTATTTATTTGGAGTTCGACCTCAATCGGGATATCAATGGCGCAGCAAGGGACGTTCAATCCGCCATCAATGCTGCACAAAGCTTATTGCCCTCCGGTATGCCAAGCAAACCGGTATATTATAAAGCCAATCTATCAGACGCCCCGATCATGATATTAACCCTCACGTCAGACAGTTATAGTGAAGGGCAGCTCTATGATCTGGCTTCCACCAGATTGGCTCAAAAAATTTCTCAGGTAGAAGGCGTCAGTAAAGTCAGTGTCGGCGGTAGTTCATTACCTGCTATACGTGTTGAATTGAATCCTAACGCCCTTTTCAATCAAGGTGTTTCCCTCAACGATGTCAGCAATGCGATCAGTGATGCCAATGTCCTGCGCCCGACGGGCTATGTTGATTCAGATAAACAAAACTGGCAACTGCACACCAATGACGAACTGAAAACAGCAGACAGCTATCGCTCTATTATTGTGCATTATAATAATGGCGCTCCGGTCCGTTTGCAGGATGTCGCAAATGTTAAGAATTCTGTCGAGGATATTCGGGCAGCGGGGATGTCCGGCAATAAGTCTGCAATTGTCATTATTATCCGCCGTGAAGCAGGTGCGAATATTATCGCAACGGTTCAACGCATTCGTGATCAACTTCCTATCCTGCAAGAATCCCTGCCTGCCAGTATTCAATTAAACATCGCACAGGATCGCTCACCAGCTATCCGTGCTTCCTTGCAAGAAGTAGAAAGGGCACTTGCCATTGCGGTTGCCTTGGTCATTCTGGTCGTGTTCCTGTTTTTACGTTCAGGCCGGGCCACATTGATTCCGGCAATTGCCGTTCCGGTATCACTCATTGGCACTTTTACTGCTATATATTTGTGTGGATTCAGTTTGAACAACCTTTCGCTGATGGCACTAACCATTGCCACCGGATTTGTTGTCGATGATGCGATTGTTGTACTGGAAAATATTTCCCGGCATCTGGATGCCGGGTTGAAGCCGATGGAAGCCACCCTCAAAGGCGTCAGGGAAGTTGGGTTCACCGTACTTGCCATGAGTCTGTCACTCATTGCCGTATTCATTCCTCTCGTGTTGATCGATGAGCTACTCGGCCGGCTCTTCCGGGATTTCGCTGTCACACTTGCAACCGCCATTGGGATTTCTCTGTTAGTTTCACTGACATTGACTCCAATGATGTGCGCGTATTTACTCAAGTCATCACCGATAAAAACACAGAGACAAAAGCAAGGCTTCGATAAGGTATTGCTGAAAATTCAGCAAAGTTATGGCCGCTCACTGAAATGGATACTCAACCATACCCGCTGGGTACTGCTCACATTAGTCGGCATTATCGCTCTGAATATCTGGCTCTATATCAGTATTCCGAAAACATTTTTTCCTCAACAAGATACGGGAAAAATGTTGGGCTTTGTGGTTGCGGACCAAAGTATTTCATTTCAAGCTATGCGTGAAAAAATGAAACGTTTTATGCAGATCATTGATGAAGATCCAACAGTGGATAATGTTGTGGGATCTACCGGTGGTGATAGCATCAACACTGGCGTTATGTTTATTTCCCTGAAACCACGGGAAGAGCGTTCTGAAAGTGTTCAACAAGTGATAACGCGTTTAAGGAGTAAGCTCACCAATGAGGCAGGAGCACGCCTTTATTTAGTTCCTGTTCAGGATCTCAGATCCGGGGGGCGTGGTTCAAAATCCACTTATCAGTTTAATTTACTGTCCGATGATTTTGGTGAACTGCGCAAATGGAGTCCTATTGTCAAAAAAGCATTGGAAAAACAGCCGCAATTGGTGGATGTCAATTCAGATGAGGATGAAGAGGCTAAAGGGGCAGAAATAGCAATTATCTATGATCGTGATGTCATGGCACGTTTAGGCATCAATGTCTCTGATGCTAATAATTTACTCTATAATGCCTTTGGGCAACGGCAGGTTTCTACCATTTATCAACCGTTAAATCAGTACAAGGTGGTGATGGAAGTTGCACCGCAATACAATCAGGACCCAACGGCTCTGGAGAAAATGTTTGTCATTAATAGCAAAGGGGAACGTATCCCGCTTTCCTATTTTGCTCACTGGCGTCCTGCTAACGCCCCGTTAGATGTTTACCACGAAGGGCTTTCTGCCTCTTCCACTATCGGTTTTGATGTTGCGCCGGATTATACGTTGACTGACGCAATCAGTGTAATAGAAAGAACTATGACAGAACTCGGTGTTCCTTCGTCAGTCCGCAGTTCATTCGCAGGCACTGCACAAGATTTCCAACAGAGTGAACGCTCCCAATTGTTTGTGATCCTTGCTGCGATTGTGACGGTTTATCTGGTTCTGGGCGTCTTGTATGAAAGTTATCTTCATCCATTGACGATTCTTTCTACCCTGCCCTCTGCGGGAGTAGGGGCATTATTAGCACTGGAGTTATTCAATACGCCATTTAGCTTGATTGCGATGATTGGAATCATGTTGCTGGTGGGAATTGTCAAGAAAAACGCCATTATCATGGTGGATTTCGCCCTCGAAGCACAACGAAACGGCAATGTCAGTCCTCAAGAGGCAATCTTTCAAGCCTGTTTATTGCGGTTCCGGCCGATTATGATGACAACGCTTTCTGCGTTGTTCGGTGCCTTACCTTTGGTATTGAGCCACGGTGATGGCGCTGAATTGCGTTTCCCGTTGGGTATCACTATTGTCGGTGGTCTGGTGATGAGCCAGTTGCTCACGCTATACACTACTCCTGTTGTGTACCTGTTCTTTGACCGACTGCGCGAAAAATGGCTGCGACGTCGTACCAAACAGCCTCATGCATCGGCATCATCAGGAAATTCATGATAAAAACAGGCATCAGCAGTAAGTTATTTTTGGCGATTTTTGCCACTTGTATGTTGGTATTGGTCACTATGCACTGGGGCGTTCGCCTCAGTTTCCAGCACGGCTTTATTGGCTATATCAAACAAAATAGCCAAATGCGGGCAAAGATGTTGGCAGAAGCATTGACAGAACAATACCAGCAATACGGCGATTGGCGTTTCTTAACCCAAAATGATCGGATGATTTTTCAAATCATCCGTACTATTGAACAAAATAGTGATATCTATAAAAAAACGACTTCCCACGGTTGGCGTCCCCAGTTCTGGGTTGTAGACACTCAAATGAATCGTCTGGTAGGTCATTCCAGTGATATTCCGGCAGAAAGTTACCGTGAACCTGTCACCTATCAAAATAATGTTGTCGGTTGGGTCATTGTCAGCACTTCAGATAAAATTACTCGTCAGGCCGATATTAGTTTCGCCCACCAGCAACAATTCACCAGTTGGATTATTGCTGGTTTTTCCACCTTACTGGCACTGATTGCGACTTTTCTTCTCTCCCGTGGTTTTTTAAGACCGGTCAAACGTCTGGTAGAAGGAACCCACAAACTTGCCGCTGGTGATTTTAGTGTCCGCGTTATTCCATCCAGTCAGGACGAAATCGGTAAGTTAGCGTCAGATTTTAATCAGCTTGCCAGTACACTGGAAAAAAATGAGCAGATGCGACGTGACTATATGGCGGATATTTCCCATGAATTGCGCACCCCGCTTTCTGTGCTGCGTGGAGAACTGGAAGCCTTGCAGGATGGTGTGCGGCAACCGACACAGGAGACTATCCATTCTCTACTCACGGAAGTCACGACCTTAACAAAATTGGTCGACGACCTGCATTTACTATCACTTTCCGATCGTGGCTCTCTGACTTATAGAAAAGAAGCCGTTAGGGTCAGTGAATTACTGCAACTCTCTGTGGCAGGTTATCAAGGTCGTTTCGCTGATAAACAAATCACCTTGGCGTTGAGCCTGAAAGAAAATGTAACTCTGTTTGCTGATCCAGATCGACTGATACAGCTATTCCAAAATTTGCTGGAAAACAGCCTGCGCTACACCAATGAACACGGAAAAATAATTATTCAAGCCTACTCGGAGCAACGCAGATGGATATTGGATTTGCAAGACAGTGCTCCCGGACTGACTGCCGAGCAATGCCAACATATTTTTGAGCGTTTTTATCGATGTGAATCTTCCCGCAATCGTGCAAGCGGTGGTTCCGGGCTAGGGCTGGCAATTTGTTATAATATTGTCGAAGCACATGATGGAACCATTCATGCAGAAAGATCACCTTTAGGTGGTATAAAAATTCACGTAGAATTGCCGTTGATGACATTCTCTGAACCTGAAACACTCTGAACCTGAAACACTTTGAACATGAAACACTCTGAACTTGAAACGCAATGAGTATACATTCTACACAATATACCGTTCTCATCGTTGAAGATGAACCGAAGTTGGGACGGCTGCTGGTTGATTATTTGCAATCGGCAGATTATCAAACTGAATGGCTGAAACGCGGTGATGAAGTCATTGATCATGTTCAAAGATATCAACCCCATATTATCTTGCTTGATCTGATGCTACCCGGTCTTGATGGGTTATCGGTCTGTCGGGAAATTCGTAAGTTTTCTGATATCCCGATTGTAATAATGACGGCAAAAACGGAAGAGATTGATCGGCTTCTCGGATTGGAAATTGGGGCTGATGATTATATCTGCAAACCGTATAGCCCACGGGAAATGGTAGCCAGAGTAAAAACAATCCTGCGCCGTTGTTATCGCCCGCAAGATATCGTCAGCGAACAAGGTGCGCTGACGATAGATGAAAATCACTTTCAGGCACGTTATCTTGAACGGGTGCTTGAACTGACACCCGTTGAATTTCGTTTGCTTAAGATTATGTCCAGCCAACCGGGGCGTGTTTTTTCCCGTGATCAGCTATTGAATAATCTTTATGATGATCATCGCATCGTGAATGATCGTACCATTGATAGCCATATTAAAAACTTGCGTAGAAAGCTAGAACAATTGGATGAAGATAAATCTTTTATTCGTTCAATTTATGGCCTGGGCTATCGTTGGGAAGCCGAGATCTGTCGTTTGATGTGACAATATTCACGGCAATCGGTTTTGCCTCAACAATTCGGGTTTTTTTCAACAAGTCGGTTTTGTTTCAACAAGTCGGTTTTGTTTCAACAAGTCACACGATTTTTCTTATAAGCAAGAAAGCCTGAAATTACAGCTAATAACAATGCCATAGAAGCTAATACTCCCCCTGTAAAATTGAGGGCTGTGTAACCATAATTAGATGCGATAATCACACCACCCAGCCATGCGCCGACTGCATTACCCAGATTAAAAAAACCAATATTGACTGAGGAAACCAAATTAGCTGCACCCGCTTCTTGTGCTTTATCCATCACCAGACGCTGGATTGGCGATACGGTAGCAAAACCAAGCGCCGCCATGAAAAATATACTCAAACAAGCAATGAATGGATTCGCTCCATATAACCAAAAAATAAACAGCACTAGAGATTGCAGCCCCAATGTCCAATACAGCAATGGCATCATTGCCTTATCTGCAAGCTTTCCACCAACGATATTGCCAAAGAAAAATCCTAACCCCAACACCAGAAGGACCCATGTGATTGCACTCTCAGAGAAACCGGCAATATTAACCATGAGTGGGGAAATATAGGTAATCGTCGTAAAGAATGCAGCAGGGCCTAAAACGGTAATCCCCATCGCCAGTAGGACATGGATATTCGTAAAAGCCAACAATTCCTTTCTGATACTGACAGGCGTTTTCTGAGCGAATCTGGGTAATAACTTTAAAATTCCAGCCAACGCAATGATGCCAATCACAGTAATTATTACAAAAGTGACACGCCAAGAAATCTCTTTTCCTATCCATGTCCCAAACGGTATTCCGACCAAATTGGCCAGTGTCATTCCACTAAACATAAATGCGATAGCTGTGGTTTTTCTATTTTCTGGTGCCAGTTCAGCGGCAATAATAGCCCCTATTCCCATGAAAGCACCGTGAGTAAGGGAAGCAACAATGCGCCCAATAATTGCCAGATAAAATGTCGATGAAAAAGCAGTCAATGCATTCCCGATAATAAATAATATCATTAATATGGAAAGCATCTTTTTTCTTTCAATATGCCCTCCCAAGATAATCAGAACCGGTGCTCCAACAAAGACACCAAGTGCATAACTGGTTACCATATACCCCGCAGTTGGTATTGAAATACTAAATGTCGTTGCAATTTCAGGAAGTAAACCAGCGACAATAAATTCAGTTGTAGCAATGCCAAATGTTGCGATGGCTAAAGCCCAGATAGCTGCCGGCATAGGGAGTTCCTAATTCAAGGGTAAATTAATGGGTTTATTATTCAAATAGAGTCTATACCCTTCGTCTTTCAAGTTGCCTCTTTGTTGGCTGCACTCACTCACCCCAGTCACATAGTTATCTATGCTCCCGGGGATTCGTTCCCTTGCCGCCGCGACGCAACTTGAAATCCATTGGGTATATTTATTTCTGAATAAGATTTTACTGTAATATATTCATGTAGCCTCTTTCCATCAACATCAAAGCAGCTCTATGTTCGTTTTAATGAACTAACGTCAAGTTACTACTACACTACAAATAAATTTTTTGCCAAACCACTTCGCCGTACAAAATTCAAGCTAAAATTAAGCTGATAATTCCCCAATCAGGAGAATTTCTTATGGCTACTGGACATTATGATCTTAAGAAAGCAAAGAACGGGCAATTTTACTTCACTCTGGTGGCGGCAAACGGTGATATTATTTTGAGCAGTGAAATGTATACCACTAAGGCTGCCGCCAATAAAGGTATTCACTCTGTACGGGTCAATTCTCCCGATAAAACCCGCCATGAAGTGAGAAAAAATAAGTCGGGTAAGTCTTATTTTGTCCTGAAAGCTCGCAATCATCAGGTTATTGGTGTCAGTGAACTTTATGCTAATGAAGACAGCATGAAGAAATGTATACAATCGGTCATGAAAACCGGGCCGACAGAAAGTATTCGTGATTTGACCAAACACAATTAATGACTCGCGCCGTATCAGTGGCGCGTTTTTCTTTAACCATATTCGGTAATTCAATTTATAACCAATGCAGGCTAACTTGTTCTGGTGACTAAAGTAGTCTCAGAAGAAATCATCCCTAGCCCCCCTTCCGGGACAATAATATATTTGTGCTAATGACGGAATAAGCGCTAAAATCCCCCACCCTTTAACCTTACCCTTAGTAATGATAAAGATGATAGGGTAAGGGCTGACTTGAACTCAGACCGAGAATGCTAAGAATATGTTTACTCCAGAATTACTTTCTCCTGCCGGCTCTTTGAAAAACATGCGTTATGCATTTGCCTATGGGGCTGATGCTATCTATGCCGGGCAACCCCGCTATAGCCTGCGTGTCCGCAATAATGAATTTAACCATGAAACGTTGGCTCAAGGCATTAAAGAAGCCCACGAATTAGGTAAACGTTTTTATGTCGTCGTCAATATCGCACCACATAATGCAAAACTGAAAACATTTATCCGTGATTTGAAACCTGTTGTGGAAATGGGACCTGATGCGCTGATTATGTCCGATCCGGGTTTAATCATGATGGTGCGCGAAGCATTTCCTGAAATAGATATTCATCTTTCGGTTCAGGCAAACGCGGTTAACTGGGCTACGGTCAAATTCTGGAAGCAAATGGGATTGACGCGTGTCATTCTTTCCCGTGAACTTTCACTGGAAGAAATTGCTGAAATCCGTCAGCAAGTACCAGAAATGGAACTTGAAGTTTTTGTCCATGGCGCACTCTGCATGGCCTATTCTGGCCGTTGCCTGTTATCAGGCTATATCAATAAACGCGATCCCAATCAGGGAACGTGCACTAACGCCTGCCGCTGGGAATACAATGTTCAGGAAGGTAAAGAAGATACTGTCGGTAATATCGTTCATATGCACGAGCCTATCCCTGTCAAGAATGTTGAACCCACATTGGGCCAAGGTGCTCCAACAGACAAAGTATTCATGATCGAAGAAGCCAAGCGCCCGGGCGAATACATGTCAGCATTTGAAGATGAGCATGGCACTTATATCATGAACTCTAAAGACTTACGTGCGATTGAGCATGTGGAAAGATTGACCGACATGGGTGTTCACTCATTAAAAATCGAAGGCCGTACAAAATCTTTCTATTATTGTGCCCGCACAGCTCAGGTATATCGCCGTGCCATTGATGATGCCGTTGCCGGAAAACCTTTCGACCCCACTCTCATGACTACTCTGGAAGGTCTGGCACACCGTGGCTATACAGAAGGTTTCCTGCGTCGTCATACCCATGATGCCTACCAGACTTATGAATACGGCTATTCGGTATCAGACACTCAGCAATTCGTTGGTGAGCTTACTGGCAACCGAATCAGCGGGTTGGCTGAAGTCGCCGTGAAGAATAAGTTTCTTGTTGGAGATCAACTGGAACTCATGACACCATCAGGCAATATTAATTTTACGTTAGAATCCATGACAAATAAGAAAGGTCAGTCAGTGGAAGTAGCGCCCGGTGATGGGCATATCGTTTATCTCCCAATTCCTGAAGAAATTGATCTGAATTATGCTTTACTTGTCCGACATTTAAAGAGCGGTAATACCAGAGCTCCTCATTCACAAGAATTTCAAGTGAAATAATTCGAAATAAGTTTTTAAAGAAATTCTTCTGTTTTTTTAGAAACAGATCACATCAATACCATTTTATTTCTCGTATTATCAGCTTTGAAAAACTAAGAACTAAAAAAGTTTTACTGTAAGACTAGGAACCACCTCCTTGGCTAGCTCAATCTCCCTTGGGCTGGCCTTTTCTTTTATACAAAGAAATAAAAATAGCAATAAATTCAATCAATTATAAAAAGCATATCAATTCAAAAGTATAAATTAGTTTAATGTTTTTCAATTTCTCATTGGATGCATATTAATCAGAAACTGGTAACGTTATTTATTATCAGCAATGAAATCATATAGCAATAAATATCATCTGGATTCCTTCAGTTTAATGAAGGAAACTTTAAGAAAACACCGCTCAATTTATTCAATTACAGAATAGCCTAATGGTTATTTATCATCATGCCAAATAAGTATTATTTTACTTTACTGTCATGCAGAATGATTAAATTTTAACAAGTTTTGTATTAACTGAAGCGATCCACTACGGTTTCCCTTTCTGCTTACCTTGTGATCAATATAAATATCAACAACAATCAGCAGCGCCTTTTGCAAACTGGAGTTAATCATGACTGATATCGCTAAGTTGTTAGGAAAAGACGCTGAAAGTTTATTACAACATCAATGCAATACCATTCCACGTGAAAATCTCTATCTCCCCGGTACAGATTTTGTCGATAGAGTGATGATCGAAAATAATCGACCCAATACTGTTCTACGTTCCATGCAGACCTTAATGAATCACGGTCGTCTGGCAGGCACTGGTTATCTCTCAATTTTGCCGGTAGATCAGGGCGTTGAGCATTCTGCGAGTGCTTCTTTTGCCACCAACCCTCTCTATTTTGATCCCAAAAATATCGTTGAATTGGCGATCGAAGCAGGTTGTAACTGTGTTGCTTCAACTTATGGTGTGCTGGCATCAGTTTCTCGCCGTTATGCCCATAAAATTCCGTTCTTGGTGAAACTAAATCATAATGAGACGTTGACCTATCCAGCCCAATATGACCAAACCTTGTATGCCAGTGTCGAACAGGCATTTAACATGGGGGCAGTTGCGGTCGGTGCAACAATCTATTACGGCTCTCCTGAATCACGTCGTCAAATCGAAGAAATTTCTGCCGCTTTCGAACGCGCTCATGAACTAGGCATGGTTACTGTGTTATGGGCTTATCTGCGTAATTCCGCTTTCAAAAAAGATGGGGTTGATTACCATACCAGCGCCGACTTAACGGGCCAGGCAAATCATCTGGCAGCAACAATCGGTGCTGATATCGTTAAGCAGAAAATGGCTGAAACCAATGGTGGCTATACTGCTATTGGGTTTGGCCATACTGATAAACGTGTTTATAGCAATTTGACCACTGAACACCCGATTGATCTCGTTCGCTATCAACTTGCTAACTGCTACATGGGGCGCGCTGGATTAATCAATTCTGGTGGCGCTTCCGGCAATAACGACTTGAGTGATTCAGTCCGCACCGCTGTCATCAACAAACGTGCCGGGGGCATGGGGTTGATCCTTGGCCGCAAAGCATTCAAGAAATCAATGAAAGAAGGCGTTGAGCTAATCCACTCCGTTCAGGATGTTTATCTCGACAAAAAGATCACAATCGCGTAATCCTGCTTTTTTCATCTTTCATACTCAAGATGGGGATACAAATATCCCCATTATTTAATACAAGTGCATCATTTAATAACAAGCGAGCATCCACATTATTCACCACCACTGGTGAAAATGGTGGACTGGCCCTATTCCCCGACCAACTTCGAGGGTATCAGCCTGTGCAAGCGCATTTTGCAAATACATTTTTGCAACAGGCAACGTGCTTTGCCAATCAGGATAACGGGGTCTCAATGCAGCAAGTGCGGCAGACAAAGTACAACCTGTACCATGAGTATTCCGTGTATTCACCCGGGTTGAAGTAAAACGCCATTCGCCTTCAAGAGTAAACAGCCAATCGGGGCTTTCCGCCGCATTGATCAAATGGCCTCCTTTCAATAAAACGGCCTGACATCCTATTGAAAGCAATTCACGCCCCTGTTGCAACATATCAGCTTCTGTCTTGGCAAGGTCGCATTTCAGTATGGCGGCGGCTTCAGGTAAGTTCGGGGTAATCAAAGAAACAATTGGCAGTAACTGTTCTACCATTGTCGTAACGGCTTCCGGTAATAATAGCGGATCACCACTTTTTGCCAGCATAACAGTATCCAATACGATGTAAGGGATAGGATAACGGCGCAATGATTCAGCCACTATCGCGACATTGGCAGCATTCGATAACATGCCAATTTTGGCGCTATCTATTCTGATATCTGAAAGTACAGATTCAAGTTGGGAAGCAACAAAGAGGGGATCGATATCATAAACTGATTGTACGCCCATTGTATTTTGAGCAACCAGTGCAGTTATCACAGTCGTGCCATAAGCACCAAGCGCGGAAAAAGTTTTTAAATCGGCCTGAATGCCGGCACCACCGCTGGGATCTGTCCCTGCGATAGTCAGTGAGTTAATTCTCATTATGGTGACTCCTATCACCAGCCAAAGAAAAGCAGATATCAAAATAGGAGATACCATGACTTCCCTACGCTGGCATTATCCAGATCAGGTAATACGGGTACTTCTCAGCTCAATAAAGAACGCCCCGAGTCAAAATAAAAATCACTCTATTAGTATCCCAATAGAGTGATATTTGCAATAGTTTATTATCAGACAATAAAACCAGACTGACAATAATATATTTAGCCAGTAATTAAATACCAGCCAAAATAAATTTATTACTATAAAGCTGAGACGTTTGCAGCAGCAGGGCCTTTAGGACCATCCTGAATTTCAAACTCAACTTGTTGGCCTTCAGACAATGTTTTAAACCCATCTTTCATAATTGCAGAAAAATGTACAAATACATCTTTGCTACCATCAGCTGGAGTAATAAAACCAAAACCTTTAGACTCGTTGAACCACTTCACAGTACCAGTGATTTTTGCCATTTCAAAAATTTCCTTTGAATCACTTTATTAGCCGACTGGCATAAAAATAAACAAACCAGTATTGGTTGCTGTTATTTATTAACAAAATAGAACTTCGTTTACCCATGTGTTTTATCACATACTCTTTATATAATCGCAAGCCATTTTTTTCAGGTGCTGGAGCCAACGCACATATTTAAAATGCTTAACATCCATACCAATTTGAAATTACACAATAATCTTTAAGTTACATAACCTCATGAATAAATACAAAAAGAAAATTTTAACCCAAGAAACAACTTTAATTAATCTAATATATAATGCTGTTTTTTACGTCTGCCACAGGGTAGATCAGAGAGTTATAGTTATCCCGAAGTTCCATTTTAGATGACTATAAAATAATGGCTAATTTCGCACCTGTTTGTTGAAGCATACAATATAAGTATACTACATATAACCAGTTTACTTTTTGTTTATCATTTATTAAATATTATTCAATTATAATATTGATTGCTAAAAATCTACTATTCTATCTAATGATAAACTGATTCCATACAGCTTACTGAAATTAGAGTGGTTGGAGTTTAAAATGAAGTTGCATTTAGCCGCATCATATGTTCTGCCAATAACATTATTTATCTCATCAGAAATAGCCTATTCAGGTAACATTCCAGAGCATGGGATTGTACCGCGGGAAGAATCAGAAAAAGGCTATAAATACGCTTATTCTGCATTATGGGAAAAATTCAGGCGTAATATTTTATTAACATGGGATTCACCAGATAATGATATTTATTTACCCGTAATCACATGGCATAACCGTTTTACCTATGATAAGGAAAAAACAGATAAATACAACGAAATGCCCTGGGGATTTGGTTACGGCAAATCTCATTACGATAAAGATAACGATTGGCACTCTTTGTATGCGATGGTTTTTATGGACTCACATAATCGTCTTGAGCCTATTATTGGCTATGGGTTTCAAAAAATGTGGGTCCCTAATGGCCCTGATAGTTTCAGAGTGGGTGGAGGGTTTACATTTAGTATTACAGCACGTCATGATTATCAATATATTCCCTTGCCCATACCATTACCGATTTTTTCCATTGAGTATAATAGGCTCTCTTTTCAATCAACCTATATTCCCGGTACATACAATAACGGTAATGTGCTGTTTAGCTGGTTACGTTGGCAATGGTAAGTAAGCTAATATATCGAAATCCATTAGGTATATATCAAAAATTCTCTCTATCAGTTGGTTTTCATATATCACTATGCTTGTAATATTGGTACTGACAATAATAATCAGCCGGATATCGATATCATACCCGGCTGAAAAACATGCTGAATGGATTAATAGCTAGTTTACTCGTTTCTTTGCTTTTTTGATCTAGCCACCAAGTAACCTACCCACAATACACCAATCCAGAATGGCATCAGAATAACTGAAATACGAATTGGCGGCATCATCAGAATAATAATGAGAATGAACGCCAAGAATGCCAAACACAGATAGTTCCCGAATGGATACCATAATGCCCGGAATTGGGTTTTAACACCGTCTTTGTTCTTAGCCGCTCGGAATTTCAGGTGAGCAAAACAAATCATAATCCAGTTAATGACCAACGTTGTCACCACCAATGACATCAGCAGCTCAAATGCCTTACCGGGCATAATATAGTTAATCAACACACCAATCGATGTTGCTAAGGCCGATAAACCAATGGACAAGACAGGTACACTGCGTTTATTAACTTGTGTCAGGATGCGGGGGGCATTACCTTGTTTAGCCAAACCATATAACATTCGGCTATTACAATACACGCCACTGTTATAAACAGATAATGCAGCCGTCAGTACCACCACGTTTAGAATATTCGCTACCCAAAAGCTATCCAGATCATGGAAGATTAAAACGAATGGGCTACCACCTTCTACTACGTTTTGCCAAGGGTAAAGTGCAAGCAAGATAGCCAGTGAACCGATATAAAACAGCAAAATTCGATAAACAACCTGATTGGTTGCTTTTGGTATATTTTTCTCAGGATGTTCCGCTTCCGCCGCAGTAATTCCCACAGTTTCCAGCCCACCAAATGAAAACATGATTACCGCCATCGCCATAATCAGGCCAGTAACCCCATTTGGCATAAAACCGCCCTGCTGCCATAAATTGGTTATGCTTGCCTGTGGGCCGCCATTACCGCTAATCAGTAAGTAGCTTCCAAAGATAATCATGCCGATAATTGCAGTAACTTTGATGATAGAAAACCAAAATTCGGTTTCACCGTATAACCGAACATTAATCAGATTAACAAGATTGATCAGTACAAAGAATATTGCAGCAGAAACCCATGTCGGAACTTCTGGCCACCAATATTGGATATATATACCAACGGCGGTTAACTCTGCCATTCCGACCAGAATGAACATTGCCCAGTAATTCCAGCCCGATAAAAAACCAGCAAAGTTTCCCCAGTATTTATAAGCAAAATGGCTGAATGACCCCGCTACAGGCTCCTCAACGACCATCTCCCCTAGCTGGCGCATAATCAAAAATGCAATAAACCCAGCAATTGCATATCCGAGAAGTACCGAAGGGCCGGCCATTCTTATCGTTTGGGCAATGCCCAGAAATAATCCTGTTCCTACTGCACCACCGAGGGCAATAAGCTGAATATGCCTGTTTTTTAAACCACGCTTAAGCGTGGTTTGTTGTTCTTGTTGTCCTGCCATCTAGTCCTCTTTTTGCGATGCTTGGAACTTGTCTCATTAAAAGCCATTTTATTTGTTGCTCTTAGACCTGAGTAGCGTAAAAAATCCACCTACCTCCCAATTCTCACAAAATTTGTCGAACCTAAATTACTTCAATTATTGTAATAATTGGGTTATTCCCTGATTTAACGCGATATTTAGTCTGTTAATTAGAATCAGGTGGATATTAAAACATCATTTACAAAGAATGAATACCACGAGTGTATGTTAACACACATGCAAGCAGGAAAATGATTAGGATGCTCATCAAAAAGGTAAATATCGGGTAATAGAGCAAATACCTAATTCGAATTGTCCATGACCATGGTCTTGAACACCGTGTACGGTGCCTTGCTCACAATGTACATCCAGTGCCAGTAAATACAAAAATAGGCATACTAATATCAAGCACAAAATTAATACTATTACTTTCATATTCAATTAGGCCACCTTAGAATAATTTCATTGTAGTTAATGTTATAATCAAATATAATGAAGGGTTTTATATGATAAAACATTCAAATTTTAGTTCAGTCATTACTGAGCCTCGCAATGATGGATTTTGTCATCTTGAAAAGAAGTTGTGTATACTTTCCCAACCTTCAACCAATTTAAAATTGTAATGCCACAAGATAACCACTTAGCACTTGTATGCGCACTGAGTAAATGGATAGAAAACCATCTTGGCCGTGTTATTCATCTTGAAGAGCTTGCTGCTTACTCTGGCTATTCACTTTGGCACATGCAGAAAATATTCAAAGAAGTCACAGGAATATCGCTTGGCAAATACATTCGCCAGAGACGCTTGGCTGGCGCGGTTTCCCTACTGAGAAACAGTTCATTGCCAATTTTTGATATTGCCCTGGATTTCGGCTTCGGTTCTCAATCCCATTTCACATATATGTTCCGCAAAGAATATGGCATTACACCTTATGATTTTCGCCAAAGTATAGATATTGAACTTGAAGTTAAACTTCCATTGCACCTGACTTACAACTGCGAATCATAAAACTTAATATCTTCAGCGGCCATTCAATGGCCGCTCCTGCATGATCCCTCACGATCCCTTTTGCTAAATAACATTTTGGTATTTTTCTTTTCCGGTACATTAAGCATACACGGTTATCGATATTTTTCGACCAATGCCAAAGCAATCGCCTCCGTTTCTGCATCGGGACTGCCACTGATATCTGACGGGCGAAAATGCATCTGAAATGCTTGGATAATTTTATGGGTTGCATCATCCAGTAAACCCGTTTGAGGGATGCTATAGCCATAATGAGCCAAGGCTTTCTGTATTGATATTACTGATGCTGGCACATCAGGAGCCCTACCGGCCAAATGTTTATTGACTGTCACATGATCAGGCCAAGCACCGATCCCTTGTTCATAAAGTAATTGCCACGGGAAAACAGGCCCGGGATCTTCTTTTCTAAGTGGTGCTATATCACTATGACCAACAACATTCACAGCCTTAATTTGATAACGCTGAGTAATATCTTTTACCAATCGAATCACTGCATCAATTTGTGATGGGTGATATAAGCACCACTCTTTTTTGATAAAGTGTTGCTTAAATCCACAATTAACAATTTCAATACCAATAGAATAGCGGTTTAGACTTTGGTATCCATCCCATTCACTTTTTCCCGCATGCCATGCCCTTTCCTTTTCTGAAACCAATTGAAAAATAATCGGCTCTTTATTCTCATACTTTGGTTGAGAGGGAATAAGATAATGCGCGCTGACCTTTCCTCCCGTTAATACTTGTAGAGAGCGTCTATCATCCAAAGCCGTATAATGCAAAACAAGGAAATCAACTGAATCAATAGGTTGCTTAGTTGAATAAGGGTAGGAATGATCAACGATATGACTATTTCTGTCTTCACGCTCAGGGGAATAAGAGCAGCCAATCAACAGAGTGATAAACACGCATGCTATTAATATTCTTATCATGATTGGTCAGATATTTTAAAAAAGTAACGTTATGATGACTATATAGTAGATGAAACTAAAATAGATGTGATGTTTTTTACTTTCAAGCATAATTTTAAGAACAAATAAAAGCCGGGCATTTGTGAAATGGTCGAAATGCCCGGCTGATAATATTATTTTATATGAGCAATACCTTGTTACGGCTTTAGTCTATTACCCATCATCTTTCAAGTTACCGCTTTATTAGCGGCATCTTCAATCTATCTCTTGGGATATCCCCTTCAGTACTAACGAGTATCTTTCCCACTGTTATGCTCAGCATCATTATCCCAGATACCTTTTTCAACTTGCTGCTGAATTTCTGGGTAAGAGTTGATATTGAATGTTGGTAACTGACCCAATTTTCTCTGCCGGTTATAGTCTTTGGCCAGCTTTATCGCAATACCTGACAATAGCAGTATGGCAATCAGGTTAACAATAGCCATACAAGCCATCGATAAGTTAGCCATATTCCAAACCACAGGGACTTCTGCCAATGAACCAAACATCACCATTCCCAACGCAGCCAATCGCAGAATGAATAAACCGGCTGTGTGGTTACGTTCCAGGAATATCATGTTGCTTTCAGCATAAGCGTAATTAGCAATGATCGATGTGAAGGCAAAGAAGAAAATAGCAATAGCAATGAAGGATGTTCCCCAATGTCCAACCGCAGATGACAATGCTCGCTGAGTCAATTCAATTCCGCTGATAGCCGTGACGTTTTCGTTGAGAACTCCAGAAGAGAGGATGATGACAGCCGTTGCACTACAGATAACGATGGTATCCATAAATACCCCCAACATCTGCACATAACCCTGAGAGGCAGGATGTGGAGGATATGGAGAAGCTGACGCCGCCGCATTTGGCGCAGAACCCATCCCTGCTTCATTCGAAAATAATCCGCGTTGAACACCCTGAAGCATTGCCTGAGAGATACCGTAGCCTAATGTTCCGGCTATCGCTTCCTGAAGGCCAAAGGCACTCTTGAAAATTAATGCAAATACTTCTGGAATGCGTTCAATATTGTGACCAACAACCCAAAATGCCAGTATTAAATAAGCCCCTGCCATAAGCGGTACAACTAATTCCGCTACCCGTGCGATAGAACGCAATCCGCCGAAAATAATTACGCCACTGATGATGACTAATACAATACCGACATAAAGAGGTTTGATATTAAAGGCAAAGGCAGCCGCTTCCGCAATTGAGTTTGCCTGAACGGCATTAAATACAAGACCAAACGCGATAATAAGGAAGAATGAAAATAACACTCCCATCCATCGCTTATTGAGCCCCTTCTCCATATAGTAGGCAGGGCCACCTCGATAATTCCCTTGATCGTCTTTCGTCTTGTATAACTGGGCAAGCGTGCTTTCCACAAAGGAAGTTGCCATACCAATGAATGCCACTACCCACATCCAGAAAATAGCTCCTGGTCCACCGGCAGTAATTGCAATAGCAACCCCTGCTAAGTTACCGGTTCCTACACGGGCAGCTAGACTAGTACATAAAGCCTGAAAAGACGAAATGCCAGAATTATCTGATTTATTACTATTTTTCAGAATTGAAAACATGTGGCCAAAATGGCGAAGTTGTATAAAACCAGAACGCAGTGTGAAGTAGAGACCAACCCCAAGCAGCAGGTATATTAGTACATAGTCCCAAAGAATGTTGTTAATGAAGTTAATCGGATCCGTCAAGATATTTTCCCCTTACTAATTAAAACATTAGCTGACCATAATGCAGTATCCGGCGAAATTTTGTTGTGCTTAATTTCCTTTATTAATGAACAGGTAATACAATTCTGTATACAAAAAACACAGAGATACTAGCCAGTAAAACGAAAAGAATGTAACACAAGATCTATTTCAATGGGTAACTTTTAATGAATTTTTTACATTTACTTTAGCGTTACTAAACATTTCTTTTGGTATTCATAATGCCTCATTCCCCATATCAAGCCTGTTTGACTCATTTTGCAAATAATAAATACGAGAATTTTCCTTTCCTATATATAAGTAAGGAGCATTAATTGATTAACAATTCAACCCAAAATAAGAAACTATTGAATAACTAAATGGCAATCATAATAAAACAACACCAACGCAATAACCCTACAAAAAGAGAGTGTTAATCAAAAGTTCTTGATGCCAAGTTACACAAATGTACCAAACAAATTTAGATGGTCACTCTGAGTGATATCGTTTACATAGCAATAATCTAATTCATTAAAAACCACAAAATAATTACAAAATTTAATATTGAAATTTCTAATATTTTTGGAAATATATAGCAATATTTTTCTTCAAATGAGATTATTAAATTTTAATACTGTGATAGTTGGAAAAAGCCACCATCCCATATTAAAATTTTCAATTGTTATTTTTACGGTAGGAAATCACAATAGCAAGTTAATAACATGTTAATATTCCACTATCTGGCCATCAGGTAATCTGCAAGTGAGGTTATAATTGATGTTAGAGCGCAAAAGAAAAAACCCCGCGGACAACATACTGCCCAAAAGAGTTTATAGAGGAAAATCAAAGTATGAATATCATCCTGCAACAGGCGGTTCAATCTCTATCTGCTGTTTGAGTTCACCTGTATCCGTTGTTTGGAAAGAGTACAATAAGATTGTCGAAAAAATAGAAAAAAACAGCACATAGAGTTTAATATATGTTGAAGTTAATAAAGAAACGGGAGTCACCACTCCCGTTGACTCCACAGCATTACACTATTTGAATAAAATTCATTAAATACATCAAAAATAACCTATACCACAAAATATCTTTCCATTCCTTATATTAATGAATGGCATTTCCAAAAGACCCACAAAAATCAGATATCCTGACGTTTTATTTCTAACAACTAAGCACTATAGCGTTGGGCCCAAATAGGTTCCGAATTGCACCTTTTACTAAAAATATGGTCTTTCAAAATTCGTGCTACTCTATAAAACTCACCCTATGAGTATGTCGAACAAGATAGTAAACAATGGAGTATTGCTTATGTGTATAAGTAAGAGCCTAAAAAATATTGTTATTTCTTCTCTAACCGTCCTGTTTTTATCAGTGCCAGCTATCGCAAAAGATGGAACATTGATTAACTTACCTGATAAACGATTTGCCGTTATATCAGTCGGTGATCTGGAAAGTGAATCAATTGGAAGCTATTCAATCGCTGTTTTCAAAGATAAAGAGCTCTCAGAATTTGAAACTGGTGCCATTTTTTCCCGTGACGGTTCAGTGTTTGATGATAACAATAAACCCAGGATTACATTTGCAGACATCAACGGTGATGGCGCCAAAGAATTAATTGTCACCAAGCTTTCGGTAGGATCTGGGAATTATCTGGAAGTTGATGCGCTCAAAATTACTGACAAAAATGTTAACCTTCTTACTCGCATCAATATAAACGGTAAGAATGATCCCGTTAAGGCACTCCGTGCATTATGTAAAAGAGGTCAGTGTGTAGCGCAGAAACACCAATAAACGCATATTTAACAAGTCCGATTTTCTACCGGGATTCGGCGCAAACAATGAATAATGTACTATTGTTAATGTTGTCACCACTATCATGTATAGTCGATCAAGAGGAAATTATGAAACGTCTTTTACTGCCACTTTTCCTTGCCCCATTCTTCTCTTATGCCGCACAGGCGAATGTAGATAAAACAGTAGAAACCTATTGTGATTTGTTTGGAAAAGTCTCTGTCGAAGCATTTAAAACCAATGACTCACCTGATGCGATAGCTCAAAAAGCTTTTAGTGAATTAAACAATAAGGGGTTCGATCTTAAAGAGATCCATAGCAACAAGAATGAGTTTATTGCATCTATCAAACAAACCGTTACAGAAGTCAGAAAAAATAAACAGGCATTCCCGAGTACCCGCCATTTTGATGAATCGTTGGATAAATCAGTCAAAGCCTGCAAAGAGCAAACAAAGCATTCCTTATCTCAGGGGGTTAAATAAACTTCTGATAGAGCGACTGACTCATGTCGTCGCTCTATTTCATTAATATCTATACCTTTATCTTTCAAATTGTTGTTTTATTGACTGTGCTACAACTTGAAATCTGTCAGGTATATATCAATTCTGTGGAATAAATTTCATTCCGATAAAAGTACGCACTGCATTTCCCCTTTCAATCTGATGGTGAAATATCCGTCTTTCTGCTTTGATCTGTGCCTGATGCATATTTTGATGTTGCTGGAGCCGATGCCCCAACAACATATGAGCAAGTCGACGGTTAGCATGTTGACTGCGCTCGGACTGTACTTTGATGCTGATACCACTGGCAATATGCACTGCCCGAACCGCTGATTCTGTTTTATTAACATGCTGACCACCCGGGCCAGAAGCTTTCAATGTTTCAAACCGAATTTCGCTTTCTTTCATTTCCGGCATCGGTTCAAACTGCCTCACACCAATAAACCAATTTTTACGACCTGCTCCTTTTCGCCAAGGACTTTCGCAGATCCATTTAATCGTACCGTTCCAACACTCAAATAGTTGTTGTTCATTTTTTCCATGAATAGCCACTAATACCGAACGCAACGTACCGGAACGCAATCCCCTTTCTTCCTCCAGAATATTCGCTCTTACGCTCAATTCTTCGGCTTCTTGAATCAATCGCTCCAACGCCTTATTAACAGCTAACATACATTCATCTGGCCCTTGAGCCGAGGAAATCTGCAACAATATCACTCATTGCCTCCCCGCGTTTTATATGTTAGAACAGGTTTCAGCCGCGCTACCAATTGAATTAAACCAGCCTGTAACATAGCTTCCATTACGCCATCAATAGGTTTATAGGCTTCTGGCGCTTCTTGAAAAATCAACTGTTTATCTAAGCAAATAACTCGGCTACCCAATGCAGTACGAGAAAGTTGCACAGCATTATAACGCCCGCTTAAGCGTTCCTTACATTCACCGCGCATCCATTTCCGCCCCGCTCCATGCGCAAGAGAAAACAAACTCTGTTCACTGGGTAGCGGTTGCACTAGGTAACTGTAATCTCCACGAGATCCCGGAATAATTACCGGGCCTTGGTCTGCGGGCGTTGCTCCCTTGCGGTGTAACCAGCCATCAACACCGCCAATAGTACATGGCGTAAGCAAATTATGTGAGACATCAAGCAAATGCTCTCCGTTGGCCCGCCAGCGTTTCAGCATTCTTCCAGCAATTAATTGTCGGTTAAAACAAGCATAATCCAACGCTTGTTGATGTTGCTGAAGGTAATTCTGAGCCTGTGGACTTGATGCAACCAACCCATTATGCCCATGCTCACGAACATGTTGCTCAAGGATCATTTGCCCCATACCACGTGAACCACTGTGCACCAATAACAGAAGTTGCTGTTTATTTAGTTGCCATGTTTCGAGCAATTCCGGTTGATAAATTTCATCCAATTGCTGCAACTCAGCAAAATGATTTCCACCACCAATCGTTCCCGGTGAATGGCAAAAATATTCAGGTATATCGTCAGGTAAATCTTCTGCTTCCAAGGGAGCGTCAATGGAACCAAGCCGTTTCTCCAGCTTATCCAGTGACCATTTATTCAATGTCAAATCTGTTCGCCACAATGCCATACCGCAACCAATATCGTTCCCGATAAGTGCCGGATAGAAATGTGACTGTGTAAAAAATGCCGCACCAACTGGATATCCTCTGCCAGGATGGAGATCTGGCAGGCCGACAACGCGGACCATCTCGGGAAGTCGTGCTGTTGTTTCAAGTTGCTGGATAGCCTTGCCTTCCAGCCAAGTATTTTCTGTTACGATAAGCTGTACGTTTGGTGCAGCCGAATGCAAAGTATTGCCCATAGATCAACCTTATGATCAATGAAAAAATAAGGGTGTGGTCAGGCCTTCCTAGCCAAGCAATACTGAAAAAACTAATTTCGTAATTAGCTATGGGCTGGCCTGAAAAGAGTCATTGTTATTGTCATCATGATAAATTTCTCCTTTTCAGTTGTTAGTGGGGTTTAATGAATAGCTGTATTTTGCAGACGCAGCATCATACTTCAAGTTTTATTGTCATTACCAGTATTTTCTTTGATTTTATTTTTATTAGACTATATGCATGATGATTTAATAAGTTTGTTTTTAATTTCAATTAGTAATTAATTAGAATGCAATTTCTACCCCTTACAACTGCGTTCACACCCATTATTACAAGGTATTTCCAATAACGGACGTGCACCATTTATTGTTTTTCCTGATATCCTCCCTGTTATATAAAATCGCCATGACATTGAGAATTCTCACCGTCAAAATCCGCACATTCAGGCTATTATAATTACAGAGAAGAATAATCATTAAATTTTAAAGGTAGAGCTATTCCTGTTGTCAAAAACAAAGAAAGAACTAAAAAAGTGTTTATTAGCATCGTAAAAGAGTATCGAGATGATGATAATTTTCTTTTTTTTAAACTCGATTGTCTTCCATCTAAAAAATACTGATTATCTTCAATTTTAAAAAGTATCTCTTTTGCCCGTTCAATATCAGAATGATGGACAAGGAGTTTCACCCCTCCAAATGCTTGAGAACACATGTAGTTATTCCATACGATATCTTCATCTATCACTACCGCAAAAATGCCTTCTGATAACATTCTACCCAAGATAATGTGAGCATCTATTGGTGACAGAAAATTTGCTAATAACCGCATATTTCCTCTCTGGGGATAGCTGTTCCACATAAGCACACCATAATTAGATGAGTTATTAATGAGTATAAGCCATTATTGGATATTCACTCCAAGAAATTGTATAGAACTAAAAACAAACGGGAACCATTAAGCTCCCGTTATCTATTCAGTTACGCAATCAATTACATGTGAGAGATAATTGCATCACCAAACTCGCTACATTTCAGTAGCTTAGCACCTTCCATCAGACGCTCAAAATCGTAAGTTACGGTCTTGGCAGCAATGGAACCTTCAACGCCTTTAACGATTAAGTCGGCAGCCTCGAACCATCCCATGTGGCGCAACATCATCTCAGCGGAGAGAATGACAGAACCCGGGTTGACTTTATCCTGACCCGCATATTTAGGTGCAGTACCGTGTGTTGCTTCAAACAATGCACACTCGTCACCAATGTTTGCGCCCGGGGCGATACCGATACCGCCGACTTGCGCAGCCAATGCATCAGAAATATAGTCACCATTCAGGTTCATACAAGCGATAACGTCATATTCAGCAGGGCGAAGCAGGATTTGTTGCAGGAAAGCATCTGCAATCACATCCTTAATGATAATGTCTTTGCCACTCTTAGGATTTTTGATCTTAACCCACGGGCCGCCATCCAGCAGTTCTCCGCCAAATTCAGTGCGGGCCAATTCATAACCCCAATCTTTAAAGGCACCTTCAGTGAACTTCATGATGTTGCCTTTATGAACCAGAGTCACGGAGTCACGATCATTATCAATAGCGTATTCAATTGCAGCACGTACCAAACGTTTAGTGCCCTCTTCTGAGCAAGGCTTCACGCCGATGCCACACTGTTGAGGGAAACGAATTTTGCTAACACCCATTTCATCTTGCAGGAATTTGATGACCTTGTCCGCTTCCGCTGAACCGGCTTTCCACTCGATACCCGCATAGATATCTTCAGCATTTTCGCGGAAAATGACCATATCAGTCAGCTCAGGCTGTTTAACAGGGCTTGGCGTACCTTGATAGTAACGAACCGGGCGCAGGCAGACATACAGATCCAATTGCTGACGCAGTGCCACATTCAGCGAGCGGATGCCGCCACCAACTGGCGTTGTCAGAGGGCCTTTGATAGCAACACGGTATTCACGGATCAAATCCAGTGTTTCATCTGGCAACCAAACATCTTTACCATAAACATGTGTGGATTTTTCACCTGTGTAGATTTCCATCCAAGAAATTTTGCGCTCGCTGCTATACGCTTTCTGAACAGCAGCATCCACAACTTTCAGCATGACCGGCGTAACATCAACACCAATGCCATCCCCTTCGATATAAGGGATTACAGGGTTATTCGGAACATTTAATTTACCTTTGGCATCGATAGTAATTTTTTTACCTTCCGCCGGAACAACTACTTTGCTTTCCATTAACCTCTCCTTTCAAATAAACGCAATGCCTTGTTAAATTTTTGTAAGGGACGTGTCAATACTACTTGAATATTCTGCAAACGCCAATGGTCACAGATTTAAGGTATAATACGTACCCTAATTTTTCACGATGGCTTATCATGACAAATATCTCTTTTAAAAAACGCCAACTTAACCGATTCAGCCAAAGAAAAAATAACAATACGATAAAAAAATTAACAGGTCCTCGTCGGGTATTAATCTTTAACAAACCTTATGATGTTCTTCCCCAATTCACCGATGAAATGGGAAGAACAACGTTAAAAGATTTTATTCCATTTACTGATGTTTATGCCGCAGGTCGTTTGGATCGCGATAGCGAAGGATTACTCGTGTTAACCAATGACGGTAAATTGCAAGCCAGGTTGACTCAACCTCACAAAAAAACAGCTAAAGTTTATTATGTTCAGGTAGAAGGCATTCCTGATGAAGCAGCTTTGGGTAAGCTGCGCAATGGCATCACGTTAAAAGATGGCCCGACGCTACCTGCCGGTGCAGAACGAGTGGAAGAACCAGAATGGCTCTGGAAACGGACGCCGCCCATTCGAGAGCGAAAAAATATTCCCGTAAGCTGGCTCAAGATAACGCTATATGAAGGCCGTAACCGTCAGGTACGCAGAATGACTGCTCATGTTGGTTTTCCCACACTGCGCCTAATTCGTTTCAGTATGGGTTCGATACAATTAAGCTCATTGTCCCCCGGAGAATGGAGAGAAATTAATCTTGTTTAGTCCACACATCACTGTTGCTTGTATTGTACACGCAGAAAATAAATTTCTGGTTGTCGAAGAGTTAATCAATGGCAAATCTCTCTGGAACCAGCCGGCTGGTCATCTTGAAGCCGGAGAAACATTGCAGGAAGCCGCTGAACGGGAATTATGGGAAGAAACAGGGATTTGTGCTCAACCACAGGCATTTTTGAAGCTATATCAGTGGGTTGCTCCCGACGGAACGCCATTTATCCGTTTTCTGTTCTTGGTTGAAATGGAAAAAATTATTGATACCAATCCACAAGATGATGATATCCATTGCTGCCACTGGTTAAGCGCAGAAGAAATTCTTAACAGTTCACAACTACGCTCACCACTGGTCGCTGAAAGTATTCGCTGTTACTTAGAGCACAAGGCGTATCCTCTATCAATGTTGGACAGTTACGGTCCCCCTTTTGAAAATGGCCGCATAAATAAAAAAATCGAATAGAAAGAACGTGAGACGTTTGATGCACCACAGCCGCCAACGTGCTAAAGTATCGCGTTTGTTTTTTTCCGCAGTGAGATATATCCATGTCAGATAACAGCCAGAAAAAAGTCATTGTCGGAATGTCCGGCGGTGTTGATTCATCAGTTTCCGCCTACCTTCTGCAACAGCAGGGCTACCAGGTAGCTGGCCTGTTCATGAAAAACTGGGAAGAAGACGATGGTGAAGAGTATTGCTCGGCTGCCGCCGATCTTGCCGATGCGCAAGCCGTTTGTGACAAGCTGGGCATTGAACTGCATACCATCAATTTTGCAGCCGAATATTGGGACAATGTATTCGAACATTTTCTTGCTGAATATAAAGCTGGCAGAACCCCAAATCCGGACATTCTTTGTAATAAAGAGATCAAATTCAAAGCGTTTCTAGAGTTTGCCGCTGAGGATTTGGGTGCTGACTACATTGCAACCGGGCACTATGTCCGTCGTCGGGATGTAGATGGCATTAGCCAATTACTTCGCGGTCTGGATGGCAATAAAGATCAAAGCTATTTTTTATATACCTTAAGTCACCAGCAGGTTGCCAAGAGTCTATTCCCCGTCGGAGAACTCGAAAAACCTGAAGTACGCCGCATTGCCGAAGAGCTCGGTCTGGTCACGGCAAAGAAAAAAGATTCGACGGGTATCTGCTTTATTGGTGAACGCAAGTTCCGTGATTTTCTGGGACGCTACTTGCCTGCCCAACCGGGCCCAATTATCACGGTAGACGGGCAAACTATCGGCCAGCATTCTGGCCTGATGTACCATACACTGGGTCAACGTAAAGGATTGGGGGTCGGCGGAACGAAGGATGGCAGTGAAGAACCATGGTATGTTGTTGATAAAGATGTTCAAAACAATACGCTGATTGTTGCTCAAGGCCATGAACACCCTCGCCTGATGTCTGTCGGTTTGATTGCACAGCAACTTCATTGGGTTGATCGCCAACCCTTGAAGACAGAAATCCGTTGTGTAGTGAAAACGCGTTACCGTCAGCACGATATTCCCTGCACTATCATTCCGCTAGGCGAAGATAAAATTGAAATTCGTTTTGATAGCCCTGTTGCCGCCGTCACTCCCGGCCAATCAGCCGTGTTTTACCAAGATGAGGTCTGTCTCGGTGGTGGCGTGATCGAACAACGTATACAGGAGTAATTGTGGCTAAAAATTATTACGACATTACACTGGCGCTGGCAGGTATCTGCCAGTCAGGTCGTCTGGTACAAAAGCTTGCCCATGAAGGCCAGTGCGATAATGATGCTTTTGAAATGATGCTCAACAGTATCTTGAATATGAATCCGGCATCCACGTTGGATGTTTTTGGCAATAATGCCTGTAACCTTCGTATTGGCCTCGATGCTATGCTGGGCATGTTCAATGGTTCACATAGCGGTGTTTCTGCCGACCTTACCCGCTATATGCTGGGTTTAATGGCTCTGGAACGTCATCTGAATAAAAATCAATCTTCTGCTAATGAATTAGCAAATCGCATCAATCAGTTAGATCGCCAACAAGCCTATTTTGAACCGATGTCAGAAGGGATGCTCAACGCTCTTGCTGGAATTTATGTCGATGTCATCAGTCCACTAGGGCCTCGTATCCAAGTGACAGGGTCACCTGATGTATTACGTAATACACTCATTCAGGCAAAAGTCAGATCCGTTTTACTGGCGGGCATTCGCAGTGCCGTTTTATGGAAACAAGTTGGCGGTACCCGCCTGCAAATCATGTTTTCCCGTCAGCGCCTGATCAAACAGGCAAAAGATATCCTTGCTCGTTGTTAAACAAAAATTATCAGACACAAACTGTTAAATAAAATCCGGGAGTTGCTACCAATGGAATTATCCTCACTGACCGCTGTTTCTCCAATTGATGGCCGTTACGGCGATAAAGTCAGCGCGTTACGCGCCATTTTTAGTGAGTTCGGCTTACTGAAATTTCGTGTGCAGGTCGAAGTACGTTGGCTGCAAAAACTGGCCGCTACAGCAGAAATCAAAGAAGTTCCTGCTTTTGACGCAAACGCAAACGCTTACCTTGATGAAATTATTGCAAATTTCAATGAACAAGATGCGTTGCGTATCAAAGAAATTGAACGCACAACCAACCATGACGTTAAGGCTGTTGAATATTTGCTGAAAGAAAAAGTCGCGCATATTCCGGCTTTGCATCAAGTTGCAGAATTTATTCATTTTGCCTGCACATCAGAAGATATCAATAACCTGTCACATGCGTTGATGCTTAAAACTGCCCGTGAAGAAGTTTTACTGCCTCAGTGGCGTCAATTGATCGATATCATCACGCGTATGGCGCACGATTATCGCGATCTTCCTCTGCTATCACGTACTCACGGGCAACCAGCGACCCCTTCTACCGTCGGCAAGGAGCTGGCTAACGTAGCTTATCGTATGGAACGCCAATTCCGTCAGCTCAGCCAGGTAGACATTCTGGGTAAAATCAACGGGGCAGTTGGCAACTATAATGCGCACCTGTCAGCCTATCCACACATTGACTGGCACCAATTCAGTGAATCATTTGTGACTTCTCTGGGCATCCAATGGAATCCATATACCACCCAAATCGAACCTCATGATTACATTGCGGAACTGTTTGATTGTGTAGCGCGTTTCAATACCATTCTGATCGATTTTGATCGCGATATCTGGGGTTACATCGCCCTGAACCATTTCAAACAAAAAACCATTGCTGGGGAAATCGGTTCTTCCACCATGCCACATAAAGTCAATCCGATTGATTTCGAAAACTCAGAAGGAAATCTGGGATTGTCAAACGCCGTTCTGGGGCACCTTGCCAGCAAACTTCCTGTTTCCCGTTGGCAGCGTGACTTAACGGATTCAACCGTGCTGCGCAATCTTGGCGTAGGTTTGGGATATGCTCTGATTGCTTATCAATCCACTATGAAAGGGTTGAGTAAGTTAGAGGTTAATGAAAAGCACCTCCTGGATGAGCTGGATCACAACTGGGAAGTGCTGGCGGAGCCTATTCAAACTGTTATGCGCCGTTATGGCATTGAAAAACCCTATGAAAAATTGAAGGAATTGACACGTGGCAAACGTGTTGATGCAGAAGGAATGAAAACGTTCATTGATGGCCTTGAACTTCCTGAAGCGGAAAAAGAACGCCTCAAAACCATGACACCAGCAAACTACATTGGCTATGCCACTTCGCTAGTTGATAAGTTGAAATAAACTTTCTGCATGCAAATGGGCGGAGTATATCCCGCCCATACTCAATACGCCTCACCCAAGTTGTACTTCAACGACAGTTAACTCATTTTCTTAATTAGCTGAACTTCCTACCAAAAATCACCTGTAAATCTTATGTTTTCAGTATTGAAACAGAACTGAAACAAAAATGACTCTCTATTGGGAGCCGTGATTAATGCATAGATAACCACAGGGTTTGAAGAAGTGAATAAAACTAGCAGAACAGTAGGTTAAAATACAGAGAGCAATTTCTCCAAAAACAGCCTAACCTTATATAAAATATAAATAGATTATAAATTCATTTGTTATTTCTATCTAAATATTTGTTTTTAAATGATTCACTCATTAACATACCAACAAAGGCTAAATAGTTACTATACTTAGGTTACACATAAAAAGATTTACCCATAATTTTATTTAATATTTATTGACGAAATTGACTACTTAGCTATTTTAAATTTATTTGGTAAACGTTACTGATTAGCATAAGGAATCATTATGCGGATATTGATTGTTGAAGATAACGCATTACTTCGTCATCACTTAACCGTACAACTGCGGGATATTGGGCATCAAGTCGATGCCGCGGAGAATGCTAAAGAAGCCGATTATTATCTTAAAGAAAGTCATCCTGATATTGCTATCGTTGATCTGGGTTTACCTGGCGAGGATGGGCTGAGTATGTTACGCCGTTGGCGTAATGAGCAGATTAACTTACCTATCCTTGTCCTTACTGCTCGTGATAGCTGGCAAGAAAAAGCGACTGTGTTAAACGCAGGAGCAGATGATTATGTGACTAAGCCTTTCCATCTGGAAGAAATTAATGCCCGGATACAAGCATTAATGCGCCGTAATAATGGATTGGCATCACAATTAGTTGAAATTTCACCCTTTTTAATTGATCTTTCACGAAAAGAGTTTTCTATCAATAGTACCAATATCAAGTTGACCGCCTTTGAATATACTATTATTGAAACCTTGATGCGTAATAATGGCAAGGTTGTCAGTAAAGAGTCGTTAATGCGTCAGTTATATCCTGATGCAGAGTTACGTGAAAGTCATACCATTGATGTATTAATGGGACGATTGAGGAAAAAAATATTGAATGAATGGTCCAAAGAGGTGATAGTCACTGTCCGTGGTCAAGGATATCGTTTTGACGTGAAACCACATGATGCGTAATTTCTCTGAAAAACATCTTTCTTTGAGAACCCGGTTCCTTATAGCAACGGCAGCAATTATTTTAGCCTTAACCTTATCATATGGAATTGTCGCTATTGTTGGGTATTTAGTGAGTTTTGATAAAACAACTTACTCTATACTCCGGAGTCAAAGTAATTTATTTTTTACGCTTGCTCAATGGAATAACAACAAGCTGGAAATTCTTATTCCAAAGCATTTTTCCATGAACCCACGTTTATCAGTTCTGATTTATGACAATAAGGGAAATATACTCTGGCGTCAGAATAATGTGCCTGAATTGGAAAAAATGCTCGACCCTAATTGGCTGAAAAAAGATGGTTTACATGAACTGGAGACAAATTTCAAAGAAAAAGGAGATTTTCTTTATAATAAAACGTCAAATCAAGGTGATACAAACAAGTCAGTCGACGATAATGATGTGTTGTTAACCTATTCGGTTGCGGTCAATATTTATCCCGCAACTGATAGACTGCCTGCATTGACTATCGTCATTATTGATATCATGCCACAGGATGTACAAGAATCAGCAAAGGTCTGGGAATGGTTTGGGTATGTGTTAATAGCTAACCTACTTCTGGTTATTCCACTCATTTGGCTTGCTGCTGATTGGAGCCTTCGTCCCATTAAATCGCTGATTACTCAAATAAGCTCTTTAGAAAACGGAGAACGAGAAAAACTTGATGAAAATCCTCCCACAGAATTAAAAAAACTGGTCAGGAATTTAAATTCCTTATTAAACAATGAGCGTAAGCGCTATGCAAAATACCACACAACGCTTTCTGATTTAACGCATAGCCTGAAAACACCTTTAGCAGTACTACAATCGACCCTACGCTCTCTGCGTCCCCCACAAAAAATGACCATTGAACAAGCTGAACCCATCATGCTTGAGCAAATTGATCGGATATCCCAACAAATCGGCTACTATCTGCATCGAGCCAATATGCACAGTGATCAT
Organism: Xenorhabdus khoisanae; assembly: GCF_001037465.1. Classification (GTDB taxonomy): domain Bacteria; phylum Pseudomonadota; class Gammaproteobacteria; order Enterobacterales; family Enterobacteriaceae; genus Xenorhabdus; species Xenorhabdus khoisanae. Next base: position 12,418 of record NZ_LFCV01000021.1, on the reverse strand, counting down.
CCCCTGCTCCTCAGACAAGTTTCTTCCGTCCCAACTTTGCTGGATAGCCTTATCAGTGCGCTGACGAAAGTCTATCAACATAAAGGCATCAGTATTACGCTGGATGTATCTCCTGAAGTTACGTGGTTAGGTGAAAAGAATGACTTTCTGGAAGTGATGGGAAGTATTCTGGACAACGCCTGTAAATATTGTCTGGAGTTTGTCAGAGTCACCGCCACCATGAGAGAAAACTCTGTCACCATAATAGTTGATGACGATGGCCCCGGTGTACCACCAGACAAACGTGAAATGATTTTTCAGCGTGGTTTACGAGCTGATACATTGCAAGCAGGGCAAGGATTAGGTCTGTCGATAGCTTCTGAAATTGTCGAGCAATATGCAGGCACTATCAGTATTGAAGATAGCCCACTTGGTGGGGCCAGAGTGAGCGTGATATTTCGGGTGCAGCAAATCAATGTCGCTGATAGTTAGGTGGCTGATATCTAGCTGACTGATAGTTAAGTGATCGTCATAACAATCGCGAAATATTTCAACCAAATCTGATATCGCCGTTAACTATTCGTTATAATAGCGCGAAATTCACTTCTCACTTCAGGATGTCACCATGGATTATCAGCTGAATCTGGACTGGCAGGCGTTTTTGCAAAACCATTGGCAAAAACGACCATTGCTGATTAAGCAGGGTTTCCATCAGTTTATCGATCCCCTTTCTCCCGATGAACTGGCGGGTCTGGCGATGGAAAATGAAATTGATAGCCGTTTGGTCAGCCAGAAAAATGGGCGCTGGGAAGTTTCCCATGGGCCATTTGAATCCTACGACCATTTAGGCGAGAAAGACTGGTCGTTGCTTGTACAGGCCGTCAACCATTGGCATCTCCCCTCTTCTGCACTTAGGAAGCCTTTCCGTGTGCTGTCTGACTGGCGCATGGATGATTTGATGATCTCTTTCTCTGTGCCCGGTGGCGGTGTCGGCCCCCATCTTGATCAATATGATGTTTTTATCATTCAGGGAAAAGGTCGTCGACGCTGGCGCGTAGGCGAGAAAATCCCAATGAAACAACATTGCCCTCATCCTGATTTATTACAGGTTGATCCCTTTGAGGCCATTATCGATGAAGAAATGTTGCCGGGCGATATACTTTATATTCCACCGGGTTTCCCACACGAAGGCTATGCTATTGAAGACTCGCTGAATTATTCGGTCGGATTCCGTGCCCCCAATGCCCGTGAGTTATTCAGTGGATTTGCTGATTATATTCTGGCAAATGAATTAGGCAGCTATCGTTACAGCGATCCTGACCTGAAATTCCGTGATAACCCAGCGTTGATCCAAACAAATGAACTGGATTCACTGCATTCAATGATGCGTGAATTGTTAGAACAACCCGAAACTTTCCAGAATTGGTTTGGTGAATTTATCTCGCAATCACGCCATGAATTGGATCTTGCACCACCTGAACCACCTTATGAAAGTGACGAGATTTATGAATTGCTGAAACAGGGTGAAGAGCTAAATCGGTTGAGTGGATTGCGCGTCCTGCGTGTCGGTGATCAATGTTTCGTCAATGGAGAGTTGATGGATACTTCTCATATCCACGCTGCTGATGCGCTCTGTCAATATGATAAAGTCAACGCCAAACTTTTGGGCGATGCGATCGATGATGTTCGATTTATCAGCCTGCTCACAGCTTTGGTCAATAGCGGTTATTGGTATTTTAATGATTAATCCGTGAACAAAGGGGCACTCTTCTGCCCCTTTTCCCGTATTTTTTAACCTGAGATACATATTTCTGAACCGTCATCAGTTACATACCCTATGAATTTCAAGATGCATCGCGGCGGCAAGAGAGTGAATCCCCGGGAGCATAGATAACTATGTGACCGGGGTGAGCGAGCGCAGCCAACAAAGAGGCAACTTGAAAGGCGACGGGTATAAGGGGAAAATACCCTGTTGGTGTCATAGCATTAATCAGGTATCACTCTATTTTCATGACTTGCCGCCAATTCAGCAATCCGCATGATAACGCTAACCGCCTGCTCCATACCTTCCAGCGAAATGAATTCGTGCTTACTGTGATAATTATATCCTCCAGTAAAAATATTCGGACAAGGTAACCCACGATAAGATAACTGTGCTCCATCCGTGCCACCCCGAATCGGCTGGATGATCGGTTCAATACCACAATCCAGCATGGCTTGTTTAGCCAATGCAATCACATGCGGATGTTTAATTATCTCATTGTGCATATTGTAATAATCATCATCAATCGTCAGTTCTATATAGCAATCCGGATGCAGCCTTTTTCCTGCTTTTTCAGCAATGGCGAGTAGTGTTTTTTTGCGTTTCTCAAAATTTGTACTGTCAAAATCCCGGATGATATAGTGCATCTCAGCACGCTCTACCGTGCCTTTTATGCTCAGTAAATGATAAAAACCCTCACGATCCTCTGTATGTTCAGGCGTCTCTTCGGCAGGCAATTCATGGTGAATACGCATTGCCAGCGACAACGCATTGACCATTACGCCTTTGGCTCTGCCGGGATGAGCCGTGTTACCCGCAATCTTAATAAGCACTGATGCTGCATTAAAATTCTCAAATTCCAATTCCCCCACACCTCCTCCATCAACGGTATAGGCCCATTCAGCACCAAAAACATCTATATCAAAATAGTGCGCACCTTTACCAATCTCTTCATCAGGCGTGAATGCAATCCGAATATCGCCATGTGGAATATTCTTTTGCCGCAAGCGCACCATAGCGGTAATGATTTCAGCGATACCTGCTTTATCATCCGCACCTAGCAGGGTTTTTCCATCGGTCGTAATCAATGTTTTTCCCAGCAAGTTATGCAATATCGGAAACATCACCGGCGACAAAACTTCATCGCCTATTCCCAATGCAATATCACCGCCACGGTAATTTTCCAAAATTTGAGGATTAACATGCTTTCCAGAAAAGTCCGGTGAGGTATCAAGATGCGCAATAAAGCCAATCACTGGTACATGCCAGGCAACATTTGATGGTAATGTAGCCATAACACATCCCCGCTCATCGAAAGTAATATCGACAAAGCCAAGTTGAATCAGCTCCTCATATAAGGCTTTGGCGAGTTGCAGTTGACCGCCGCTGCTGGGAATGGTCTTAGCGGATGGTTTTGATTGAGTATTAAATGCTATATATTTAAAAAAACGCTCTAATAGTCTATCCATCTTCTCCCCCTAATTTATGTGGATTTATTATGGAGAAGATGAATAGAGCAGGTATTGCGTCAAATCAGCTTTTATCTGCCTTCACCTGCTGAATTAAAGACTGAACATATTGAGTAACAATTTCGCTGGCATAGCCATAGTGTTTTTCATCGAATAGACTTTCAACCTGGCTAGGTTCCAGATTCAGTTCAACAGTATGTGCTCCAGATAACTTTGCTTCATGTACAAAACCGGCAGCGGGATAAACGTGACCTGATGTTCCGATAGCGATAAAAATATCGGCGTCAGTCAAAGCAGAATAGATTTGCTCCATACCTAGTGGCATCTCCCCGAACCACACGACATGAGGGCGCAACAGAGAGGGGAATTGGCAACAATGGCAACGCTCTTCCATGCTTAGTTCAGCCGTCCATTCAATCACCTGCCCAGACTGGCAACAACGAACTTTCAGCAATTCACCGTGCATATGTAACACACGATGATTCCCTGCACGCTCATGCAAATTGTCAATATTTTGTGTCACCAATAGAAAATGGTCACCAAGCACCTGTTCAAGCTCTGCCAAAGCATAATGCGCTGCATTAGGTTTAATTTCTGGTTGTTGAAGCTGTTCCCGCCGTGCATTGTAAAAAGCCTGTACTAAACTCGGATCACGCTGGAAACCTTCAGGTGTAGCAACATCTTCAACACGATGCTCTTCCCACAGGCCATCGGAAGAGCGAAATGTTTGAATGCCTGACTCAGCGGAAATACCCGCTCCAGTCAGCACCACCACATGGGGTTTTCTTATTTTATTTGCCAATTGAGTATCCCTGTAAAAAATTTGTCTTTGCAGTCTCTGACGCCGTAACCGTCTAATCCGGCAAAATTTACTGTACCGATAACGAACCCGCATATGGCTATTTCCTTAAGGCACGATTTTCTTAAAGACTGATTGCTTAAAAAACCGATTGTTAAAATACCCTTCATTCTTAATCACTATTCCACTCAGGACATATGCCAAGAGCGTTTTTGCCGATTGAAGATCATACAATAGCGTGATTAGATACATGTTGATACTTTGGCTTATTATTGACCGCTCAAAATTCGGGCTGGATCAAGCTTACTGGCCCGACGAGCAGGATACCAACTAGCCAATAAACTCAATACCAATGTCGTTAGCAAAACATAAAAAACATCCATCATATGTAATTCTGACGGCAGAAAATCAATAAAATAGATATCGCCTGACAAAAATTGATGCCCAAGCAGTTTTTCCAGCCCTTTAATAATAGTCGTCAAATTTAATGATGTGAAAACCCCAACAACCACGCCAATGATGCTACCAATCATGCCTGCCAGTAATCCATACCACAAAAATATGGCCCTGATATGACTGTCTTTAGCGCCCAGTGTGCGCAAGATGGCAATATCGCTGCTTTTATCTTTCACGGCCATAATCAGCGTTGAAACGATGTTAAAGCAAGCGACACCGATAACCAGCACCATAGCCAGATACATAATGCCGCGTATCATCTGGATGTCGTTGTACATATAGCCATAATCTTTTAACCATGTGCTGATATAAACATATTTTTCAGTAGCCTTACCAGCCTCTAAAACCCGCTGCTCCGCAGCAAAAACATTATCAGCTTTAATAGCAATCCCTGTAATGGCATTGCCATAATCCAGATATTGCTGGGCATCAGATAAAGGAACCAAAGCAAAACTGTGATCTAGCATCCCCCCCAATTGGAAAATGCCAGCAACTTGTAAGCGGATACGTTTAGGTTGTAAGAGTTTCAGGCTCGGATCCGTATTGGGGAGCATGACCGTCAGCCAATCACCTTGTTTTACATTCAGTGAATTCGCCACACCCTGCCCCAAGATTACCTGATGTTTACCTGCCCTGAACGTTTTCCATGCTTCATTACGCACAAACTGAGGTAAGGTACTGACTTCCGCTTCAGTTTCCAGATCTACACCCCGCACCTGTACAGCATGGAGTTTTTCGCCACGTTCCATCAAGCCAGTAAACGTAATATAGGGAGACGCTCCCGCAATACCCGGAGTCTGCCTTACACGCTCAAGTGCCGGTTGCCAATCTTGAAAAGGCTGCTCTACGGCATAAATCTGCCCATGAGGAACAACGGAAAGTACCCGGTTTTTCAGCTCTCGCTCAAAACCATTCATAGCACTCAGACCAATAATCAATACTGCAACGCCCAGCATAATTCCCAGTGTCGAAATGACAGAAACCAGAGATACCATTCCTGAACGGCGGCGGCCCCGGCTGAACCGTAAAGCAGTCAGTAATGCAAGAGGCAGATTTGCCATTACATCTCTCCCGTTAGGGTTAATTCATCCTGTAAATACCCATCACGCATTTCTACCTGACGTGTCAGTTGGTCAGCTAATTTCAAATCATGAGTCACGACCAGAAATGCCGTGCCTTGCTGCTGGTTCAATTCTTGCAAAAGCTGAAACACACTGTCTGCATTACGCTGGTCAAGATTGCCGGTTGGTTCATCCGCCAATACCAATGAAGGCTCATTGACCAACGCCCGGGCAATCGCTACACGCTGCCGCTCCCCTCCTGACAGCTCGGATGGCCGATGTTGTGCCCGATGTTCCAACCCAACAGCCTCCAGCATCTCCAGCGCTTTTTGTTGTGCCAGACGTCTCTTACTGCCAATTGATTTCCCACCAATCGATTTCCTTCCAATCAACAGCGGCATGGCAACATTTTCCAGTGCATTAAAGTCAGGCAATAAATGATGAAACTGGTAAATAAAACCAATTTCATTGTTGCGCAATTCTGCCCGCGCAGAAGAGGACATATCGTTCAGTGATTGCCCCTTGAAAAGTACTTCACCCGAAGTAGGCGAATCCAAACCACCAAGTAAATGTAAAAGTGTACTTTTACCTGAGCCCGAACTCCCGACAATAGCCATCATTTCTCCTTGCTGCATGGAGAAAGTGACATTTTTCAATACTTCTGTGGAAACCTTTCCTTCCTGATATTTTTTGCACAGGTGATGACACAACAATAAAGGTTGGTTACTCATAACGTAAAGCCTCAGCAGGTTGAGTGGCAGCCGCGCGCCAGGAAGGATATAAAGTCGATAATAGGGATATCAGCATCGCACTGATAGCGATCATCACCACTTGCGTGGTATCAATCGCAACAGGTAATTGAATGCCTTCAACCAGCAGGCCAACAACCGGCATAAGATTATTTAACTGGCTGGAAAGCAGCACTCCCAATCCAGTTCCCAGTAAAGCACCAACGATGCCTGCACCTGCGCCTTGGATCATAAAGATTGCCATTACCTGACGGCGGGTCAGCCCTTGCGTTTGCAAAATGGCTATTTCCCCCTGTTTCTCCATCACTAGCAAAGAGAGAGAAGTAATAATATTAAAAGCAGCAACAGCAATAATCAGGCTCAACAATAAACCCATCATATTTTTTTCCATGCGTACTGCCTGAAAAAATTCTCCCTTACGTTCGCGCCAATCTTTCCAAATCAACCCTTCCGGCAGAGTTTGTTGGCTCAGTTCATCAACCAACAGGGGTTCATTGAGATACAAACGCCAGCCTGTAATATTACCAATAGGATAACGTAACAATCGTGCTGCATCCTGCTGATTAACCAGCATTTCTGTATCATCAGCCTCACTATTAGCAAAGAACGTGCCAGCGACGGTAAATAACCGCTGGCTAGGAATTCTCCCCATCGGTGTCAATTGACTGGCACTTGGTACAATAACGCGGATTTTATCACCACGTTTAACATTCAATTTTGCAGCCAATCTTTCTCCCAGAATGACAAAGTATCGCCCTGGTTGTAACTGACTACGATCAGCATCGACAATATGTTTCACCAATGGAGAATATTCATGTGGGGTGATACCCAACATAACACCAACCCCAACATTACCGGGGCTTTGTAGCACAACATCTCCTTGCACAATAGGGGTAATGTTGTTAACACCTTTTAATCCTTTCAATTGATCACTCGGGTGCTCAACCGGATTAATAGAACCTTTTTCCGATGTAATGATAGCCTGAGGCATAAAGCCTAAAATGCTGTTCTCCAGTGAGCGCTCAAAACCGTTCATTACTGACAATACGGTAATCAGTGCAGCTACCCCCAGCGTAATGCCAATAGCTGATAACCATGAAACAAAACGGCCAAATTTATCGACCGCTCGTCCGCGCATATAGCGCAATCCTATAAATAATGAGACAGATTGAAACATGAAATCCGCCGTATCAAAGAAGTTTATTTAGAAACAATAGATTAATAAGAAAATTCATCTTTAACCCCTATTTTTGTACGTATTATGTACAAAACTCAAATCCATATAGTTCACTTGTTACATATTATCATCGTTTGGCAGAGATTTACTTATCACCACTCCCAGTTGAAGGTAAAAAAATGTCCCCTTTCCACTTAAAGATATCGTTTAATCTGATTATTGATAACGCGGGTATATAAAACTGAATTCAGACAACAAATACTACCGATTTTAAACTAGAAAATTCACTTTCAACGTAAACCTTATTCAGCCAAAAACGCCGTCCTAAAATATTCTCAACATTTATAGATATGCAGGCTACCCAGTTAACGATACGATATTTTTCACCCGGATTAAGAAATTCCTGTTCTTTTGCAGTGACTCAAGTTGGCTGTACAACCTATCCTTACATGAAATCTGCTACTCTCCTGTTGCCAAAGCAAAGTGTACGAGGATAATAAAGGGTAGCTGTACTTTATGGAGCCATTCACATCCCGGTTCTGTTTTTTTACTTTCTCTCAACCTGCCAGCTTATTTATTACAAGGCTACTGGGTCAAAAGTGTGTTGGGAATGAACTGAATCTTAGAGAACACATCAAACACTTATGTCAGCAAAAAATCGTTATCAACTTCCTGAACGCCGCGGTGATATCCGCCAACTAGGTCACTTGACCGGTGCCGCCTGCGCTGTTGAATGCGCCGCAATCATTGAACGCCACTCAGGGCCAATACTGCTGGTGACAAAGGATATGCAGAATGCCCTTCGATTGCGTGATGAAATCCAACAATTCACCCACGCACCGATAAATATGATGTCAGATTGGGAAACTTTGCCCTATGATAGTTTCTCTCCTCATCAGGAAATCATCTCTAACCGTCTATCCACGCTGTATCACTTGCCATTCATGACAAAAGGCGCATTAATCCTACCTGTCAATACGCTGATGCAACGTGTCTGCCCCCATGAGTACCTCAAGGGACACGCTTTGGTCATGCACAAGGGGCAACACCTTTCCCGTGATAAACTGCGGGCAGAATTAGAACAGGCCGGTTATCGCAGCGTTGAACAGGTGCTTGAACATGGTGAATTTGCTACGCGCGGAGCCTTGTTCGATCTGTTTCCAATGGGCAGTGGATATCCTTATCGCATTGATTTTTTTGATGATGAGATCGATAGTCTGCGCACCTTTGATGTAGATACCCAACGAACGCTGGCAGAAGTGGAAAAAATCAGTTTATTGCCAGCCCATGAATTTCCAACTGACCAAGATGCGATTGAACTATTTCGCAGTCAATGGCGCGAGCAGTTTGAAGTTCGCCGTGATGCTGAGCATATTTATCAGCAAGTCAGTAAAAAAGTGTTACCCGCCGGCATTGAGTATTGGCAACCACTATTCTTTGAACAGCCTTTGCCGACCATCTTTGATTATCTACCCGAAAATACGCTGCTAATCACGCAGGATTTTATCAGTGCTGCCGAGCGATTCTGGCAGGACACAAAACTGCGATTTGAAAGCCGCAGAGTTGATCCCATGCGTCCGCTACTCTCCCCTGAGCGGATTTGGTTGCCAGTCAATAATCTATTCTCAGAGTTAAAAAACTGGCCCCGTCTTCAAGTTGATAACGAAACACTTCCCCAAAAATCAGGAACCACCAATCTTGCTTATCAAGTTCTGCCTGATCTATCTGTGTCTCCACAGCAAAAAGCGCCTTTGGATAAATTGCGCCGTTTTATGGAGCAGTTTAACGGTAAGATCGTGTTCTCGGTGGAAAGTGAAGGACGCCGGGAATCCGTACAAGAATTGCTATCACGCATCAACGTCAATCCAATCAAAATAAGCCAGCTAATAGATGCTGATAAACCCGGCCATTTTTTGATGATTGGGGCATCAGAGCACGGTTTTATTGATGAAAACAATAAACTCGCGCTTATTTGTGAAAGTGACATGCTTGGGGAGCGAGTCAGTCGCCGCCGCCAGGATAACCGGCGTACTATCAATACCGATACGCTAATCCGAAATCTCGCTGAGTTACGGCACGGTCAACCTGTCGTACATCTTGAACATGGTGTTGGGCGTTATCAAGGGCTAACAACGCTGGAAGCGGGCAGCATCAAGGCTGAGTATCTTATCCTTACCTACGCAGGAGAAGACAAACTGTATGTGCCTGTCTCCTCTCTCCATCTTATAAGCCGTTATGCTGGTGGCGCAGAGGAAAGTGCACCGCTGCATAAACTGGGAGGAGAAGCATGGATCAAGGCCCGCCAAAAAGCGGCCGAAAAAGTGCGTGATGTTGCTGCCGAACTATTGGATGTTTACGCCCAGCGCGCCGTTAAGCCGGGTTTTGCCTTCAAGCAAGATCGCGAACAATACCAACTGTTTTGCCAAAGCTTCCCATTCGATACAACACCTGATCAGGAACAGACCATCAATGCTGTATTGGGTGATATGTGTCAGCCGATTGCTATGGATCGTCTGGTGTGTGGCGATGTCGGGTTTGGAAAAACGGAAGTGGCGATGCGTGCCGCATTTCTGTCCATTACCAATAACAAGCAAGTCGCCGTACTTGTACCAACAACCCTATTGGCACAACAGCATTATGATAATTTCCGTGATCGCTTTGCTAACTGGCCTGTGCACATTGAAGTTATGTCACGCTTCCGTAGTGCAAAGGAGCAACAACAAGTCATTGATATGGCGGCTGAAGGGAAAGTGGATATCATTATTGGCACCCATAAACTTCTGCAAAGTGATCTGCACTGGAAAGATCTCGGCTTGCTAATCGTTGATGAAGAACATCGCTTCGGGGTTCGCCATAAGGAACGTATTAAAGCCATTCGTGCCGATGTTGATGTCCTAACGCTTACTGCAACGCCAATCCCGCGTACACTCAATATGGCAATGAGTGGCATGCGCGATTTGTCCATTATCGCCACTCCTCCTGCCCGTCGTTTGGCAGTAAAAACCTTTGTGCGGGAATATGACAGTCTTGTTATTCGTGAATCCATCCTGCGTGAAATATTGCGTGGCGGGCAAGTTTATTATCTTTATAACGATGTCGAAAACATTGAAAAGGCAAAAGCACGATTGGAAGAACTGGTTCCCGAAGCCAGGATTGTTGTAGGACACGGTCAAATGCGTGAACGTGATTTGGAACGCGTTATGACAGATTTCCATCACCAACGCTTTAATGTTTTGGTGTGCACCACCATTATTGAAACAGGTATTGATATTCCCAGTGCCAATACCATTATCATTGAACGCGCCGATCATTTTGGGTTGGCTCAATTACACCAACTACGTGGACGTGTCGGACGCTCTCATCATCAAGCCTATGCTTATTTGCTGACACCACATCCAAAGGCCATGACCAGTGATGCTCAAAAACGGCTGGAGGCTATTGCATCTCTTGAGGATTTAGGCGCTGGTTTCGCATTGGCAACCCATGATCTGGAAATCAGAGGGGCAGGTGAATTACTAGGTGAAGATCAAAGCGGGCAGATGGCCAGCATCGGTTTCACTCTCTATATGGAATTGTTGGAAAGTGCTGTTGATGCACTCAAAAATGGGCGTGAACCTTCACTTGAAGATCTCACCAATAACCAGACCGACATAGAGCTACGCATGCCGGTACTTTTACCCGATGATTATATCCCGGACGTAAACATGCGCTTGTCTTTCTATAAGCGCATCGCCAGCGCACAAGATAATGCCGAATTGGATGAATTGAAAGTCGAACTCATTGATCGATTTGGTTTATTACCTGACCCGGGACGCCAACTGTTACAATCGGCTTCCATTCGTCTGATAGCCCGTAAATTGGGTATCAAACGTATTGAAGCACATGAGAAAGGTGGTTTCGTTGATTTTAGCAATGATAATAAAGTCGATCCTAATTATTTGATCGGTTTATTACAGACTCAGCCTCATATCTATCGGCTAGATGGCCCGTCTAAACTGAAATTCATTACAGAATTAACGGAGCGAGCAGCTCGTTTATCTTTCATTCAGCAATTGTTGGAAGCGTTTGTTCAACATCAGAGTTGTCCCCAATAGCTTTCAATCTGTAAATTAAAAGTTGAGGGATTTATTCTATGATTGCACTGTTTTGCTAATACAGTTCACTAATGTAATTTCATGTGAACTACCTGCTAAACAGTGTAATCCTCTAATTAACCCTCTATTAAAGAGTATCGTGAACGTATTATTCTACTGTATTTTTAGAATTAATTGGCCTTTCTCATTTAAAGGAATCGTTTCCCCTGGTATATATGGAATCCTGATTTTTCCTGGTTTATCTCCGATAAGATAAACGACATCGTATCCAACAACACGTGGTTGCTTAAGATCAACGGTGACACAATTTTTTAGCTCCGAATGCTTTAACGCAGGGTATTCCCTTTTTACTTTTAAGGTATTAATAAGTGTTAATATACGGTATTCATGATTCGGTAAAAAATTTTCCGCAATATCTTTTACTGTAACAGGAATGGGAGATACTGTGATATGGCAATAGGATTGACTAACAGCAACAGTTGATTTAATAGGCCTTGAGTATAATACTTGCGCAACGCTGGGACGCGGGGATTCAAAACAAAACGTTGCAGCAGCACCAATAATGGCAATAGTAATTATTGAACCAATTACATACTGTCTTATCTTTAATTTAACCACATAGCACCTTGATATATTAATAGTTTTCCACACATTTTGTGTTGGAATATATTTTCCCGATATTTGATGTAAGCTAAAAATGCGCTAAATTCGTTATTTAAGAAAAATCCTATTCCCTTAAGCCAATATAATGAAATTATTATCATTCAGTAAAGAGATTTAATTTTATATTCTTCGCTTCTCTTCTGTACCAAGAAAAATCGTAACATAATGAAAAATAAACAGCCTTATAGAATAAGGCGTTAGATATCTAT
>NZ_LFCV01000020.1 GCF_001037465.1 Xenorhabdus khoisanae | reverse complement strand
CCCTTTTAAATTTATACTACACTAATAATAACCTACTCCAAATGATTCTTGTAAATTATAATATTTACTTAATAAAAGAGGTTATTATGGGTGAGACAGCATCTCTTTCATTGATCAATAGCACCAATGCTGATTGGGAAATAGTTAAAAGTTCTTCTTATCAGATGAATTTTTGGTATTTCCCAGAAAAAATAACATCTAAAGACGCAGTCCAATTAATCATAGAAAGAAGTGGTTGGATTTTTAATGATCATGATCTTGATATGGGTATTGCTGAATACAAGTTACTTGACTCGAATGAAAGTCATTTTCAAATAAGTGCAAAATATCATAAAGATAAAGGGCGTTTTTTGATTAGTATTGATTTTATCAGTTTACAAACAGACGGAAATTTACCAGGATCAACCCTAATATTAGGGTGGACACCAGATTCATTAACCACATTTATACTTTCAGGTACAGAAGGAAGCTATACAGGAACAAATCTGAAAACGGAGAGTTGGATGTATGATAATAGAAAAATTTTGGGCGATCTGCCATTAAAATCAATCTGTATCACTGGCTCTCATGATGCCGGTATGAGTAGAATAACAGGTGGTACAGCAGCAGGGGTTGAATGTAATACATTAACTCAATCTTATGATCTATTAGGACAATTAAATTTAGGGATAAGGTTCTTTGATATCAGGCCAGTCATCAGTGCTGCCCATTACTCTACCGGTCATTATTCTAAAGTTGGTTTCTCCTGGCAAGGAGCAAACGGCGAACCAATTCAATCTATCATTAATGGTATAAATTCATTCACAAAAAACAACAATGAGTTGATCATTATTAGGCTTTCTCATTCTCTCAATACTGATCTTGGCAACACTTCTTATCGTTCATTTACACAAGAAGAATGGGATGGTCTATTTGACCAATTAAGTAAGACTAAAAATCTCTATTATTATCAGGATGATGAAACAGGTTCCCCCTTTTCTCTTGCAAACATAACCTTAAACAAGTTTACCAATAACGGTGCCAATTCAGCAGTTTTATTCGTAATACGAAAAGATGAAAAAAACAAAATTGACTTAGGAAAACGATATAAAAAAGGTTTTTTCTATCTTGATGACCTTAATATATATGGTAAATATTCCAATACAAATGATTTCAGGAAGATGTCGGATGAACAAATAAAAAAAATGAATAACTTCTATGGATATAAATACTTTTTATTATATTGGACATTAACCCAAAGTACAGCACAATCAATCCTTTGTAAGCTACCGGGAGTTGATAGCATTAAAGATTTAGCAAATTACGCGAATCAAAATCTGTCTGCTTATCCTTATATCGTTATAGATTCATCATCATACCCGAATATCATTAATGTTGATAATGTATTAGATACGAACATAACTGCATTTGCAGTAGCCATTAATTATAAAGTACATTCGGCATAACAAAAAGGCTATTTAAAAATGGCTTCAACAATAAGTCAACGTATATCCTCTGTGATGGCACAATTAAATAATCTGTGCCATACTTTTTTAGTCTCAAACGGGGAGTATGCTGCTATGTTTTCAAAATACTTAACTTATTTGGGTGCCAGTTGTCTTTTATTATCTGCCTTTGCGCAAGCACAATCACCATCCAAGCAATTATCCCTAAACCAGAAAAAATACCTGCAACAACAGATTAATGAACAAATTACAGATAAATCTGCTCTGAAAGATATAGCAAACTGGTCAGAGGCTAAAAAAGTGGCTGAGTTTATTTGTCGCCCTTTTGCTTTGCCCATCATTCAACAGCATCACAAAGATGCCGATAAGGTTTTTCTGGGTGATGTCTCACCCGACAGCATAAAGCTGGAACATTCATCTGAATTGGTTGGTAAAGGTATGTACCGAACAGATGATGGTTGGAAGGATATCCGGTTCTCCTGCAAATTGGATGCAACGGGTAAGGCACACTCATTTAAGTATGAAAATGCCGAGTCTCCCAAATTGCAAACCGGGCCCGGGCCTGTTATCCCCTCCCATAAGGAGCAATAAATGAGGTATCTCTGTTTTATGTTATTTATCCTGTCGCCATTAAGCTTCGCTGCCAGTTTTGACTGTGCGAAAGCTAAAACACCGGATGAAAAAGCGATTTGCTCAAACCCAAAGCTCAATGATTTGGATGTGGAAATGAGCGTAAAGTATCACTTTCTGCAAGGGTTATTTGCCATGGGAGTATCAGGGGAGATGTATGATAACCAAACTGCATGGCTGAAGCAGCGCCAAAAGTGCAAGGGAGATACGGCCTGTTTACTGCAAAGTTACCGCCAGCGGATTAATCAACTTGATACGCTGTATAATTCGATAGAGAAACCGATTTGATAGCAGATATTCAGGAACTCAAGGAGGGATTTTCTTTCCTTGAGTTTTTTTATGACAAAGAATGACATTAATGATATTGAGTTAATTCCTTAACTAATTCAGGTATAAACCCTATTTTAACTGGCTGCATACCTAAACCAAGCTTATCGTATATTTGCCCACCAATACCAGGAATAACCTCACCTGAGTGAGTATCTTTTTCAGCATCAACGGCAAAATAAATAAATTTAAATTTTTTGCTGATTCGTGAAGGAAATTCTTTTAATAAAGACGTTTCCGAATTCTTATGCATAACAGGTGAAACAATATAAATATTTTTCGCCTTAATTTTCTCAATAACTTCAAGCAAATTTGTACGTACAACACAGCTACCAGAAATGACCGATTTAACAATAATTAATTGATTAGATTTGTCATACCCTGGCTCTAAGAATTTATGCACTATAGGGGCAACACTTACACCATCTTTCAATAAATAATGGTTATTCCAAAAGACAGCTGTTTTAGCCTCATGATCTTCTTTCAAAGAGTCTAATACTCCTCGTGAAAGATAATCGGCATCTTCGGCAGTAGAAACTACAAGGCACTTATCCGTTTTAGGAATAAATGGAGACAAAACATGCCCCAAAAAGCAACCTAGCTGCTTCATCACAGCACGATATTCATCAGGATTTATCTGGTCTTCCAATAAGCGGTTCAACGCAATTTTAGCCTTATCATCAGTATACTGGCTAAAGCTTCTATTATTTATGGGAGTGACCATATTCCCTCCTAATCTTTTTATATTCTGCTATGTAAGCCTCTATAGGAAGCTTTGTTTAGTAATATTAGTCAAAATATCTAGAAATGTATGTAATTCAGTTGCAGAATCAATTTGCTTTAACTGCTCAGACGTCAGCTGATCAGGAGCACCAGCAACAACGACTTCTAAGCCACGACAGCGCATATAAACGACACCGGATTCTACACTAGCAATACACCCATTGAAAGTGGCGCATTTCTCAGTTAGCCATTCTGGTACCTGCCGCGATGGTATCAGCCCATGAAAAATATTTGGACATGACATAGATTTTGCTTCACCAATAATGTCTCCAATCGTTCTCACTCCCTGAGAATCATTCGTTACCCAAGCACTGTGAATAATTTTAAATGCGGTATCAAGTGCTTGCAGACTCGTACTTGCACAAATTTTTTCTAAATCAGAACGTAATAGTTTATGTTCCATTATCAACTCAGTTGAACTTTTAAAATAAGGAAAATATTCACAATCACAAAAAGTACGTAAATCTATAGGAATTTTTTTCAAATTTCTTCGACACTTAGCTTTTGAACTAACAAGTAGAACATTGCGTGAAGTTTTCACGCCATGATAGTTAATATCTATATGATATTGGCTTTTAAATCTTTCTTGTAAATCATTATTCCAATCAGCAACATGATTTTCAGAATTCTTTGCCTGATAGTTTACCTTTAGACCACTATCCCTGCTCCTCCAGCAAAGATCATCTACAAACGCTATTTCTTGTGCTGATAATACATAGTTATCATAAGAATTATCTTTCATGGAATTAGCAACAGATGAACAAATTTTTGCGACTGCATAATAATTTTCATATTGAGTCCCCTTTTGATTACTGGAGCCACCAATCTTTATTCTCTCTAACTTTATTCTTAGTGATGGGCCAAGCGTATGTTCAACAAAATCTGCTAAAGTCAAATTATTCACCTATATTTATATGATTTCAAATGAGATGATCAGATAGACTTATTATTTAAATAACCAATTAACAAAATAATATAAAGCGTAAGTCCAAAAAAATTTCAAACGATTATTAACCATTAAATTAACACACCTGATACTATAGAGAATATCTAATTTGTATGGCTTTTTTCAATAGATTAAATGAATGGGAATAATATATAAAATTCATTACTCCCATATAGTTAACGACTAATGTAATAGTTTCCAAAACCAATAATTGGAATTACTCTTTCTTATAAATATCCGGACGAACTATCTGCCAAACACCATTTTCACGGTTAACGGGAGAGTAACCAAATTTTTCATATAACCAAGGCGCGGTTGAAGTTACAAGCATGATTCTTCTTAACCGTTGTATCAAAGGATGAGATTGGCAGCATGTCATCAACCAACGTCCTAGTTGTTGTTTCTGATACTCCTCTAAGACATACACATCACACAAATAGCCGAAAGTAGCAAAATCCGTCACCAACCTCGCAAACCCTATTTGGGTTTTGTCTTTGTACAACCCAAATGTCAGGCTGTTTTCAATCGCTGTCCGCACTGTTTCAAGATCAATGCCTTCTGCCCAACGGGAACGTGTAAGAAATTGGTGAATAGCGGTGATATCTAATAGCGATTTATCTGTTGAGACTTGTGAGACAAATTCACAGTGGCAGTGATGAAGCAGTCCCAGACCTATCTCATCCGTGACAGGAGGCACATTATCATGAGCATATCAAAGCTCACGGGGGGAAGGTTAGCTTTAGCTGTGGTAAAAGTGAGTTGGATGGTGCTGTTTTTAGGCTTTTTTTGCCGGATGATTTGAATCTTCCTCGTCCTAAAAGTGATAATGAAATGAATCATAAAACACCTTTTCACATGATTGCAATTTGCGACAAATTGTCGCATAGTATTTAATGCAATTTGCTAATATTCCAGTGGATACGAGGGAGGCAATATGGCCATTAGCATTAGGTTGGATGATGAGTTTGTAAATGATGTAAAAATTCATGCAGAGGCATCGAACAGAAGCGTTCCAAAACAGATAGAGCATTGGGCTAAAATTGGTCGAATCGCAGAAGATAATCCTGATCTAACTTATTCATTCATCCATGAAATTTTACTAGCTCAAAAAGAAGTAGAACATGGGAGAATAAGTAAATATGTCAGAAGAACAAAAAAATGATATCGAAGTTTATGAAACCAGACGGTTTTCTAAGGCGTTAGATAAATTGCCAGAACAAACGTTATATCTGGTAGAAAATGAAATCGAGAAAATCATTGATAATCCCAGGATAGGTGAAAAGAAAAAAGGGGATCTCGACTTCCTGATGGTTCATAAATTTTCATTAAATAATCAATTAATGCTGATTGGATATCATTGGAAAGAAAATAAGTTGGAACTATATCTACTTGATATAGGTACCCATGAAAATTTCTACCAAGAACAAAAACGACACAGAAAAACAGATCTTCGGCTTATTAAGTGACCTCCAAGCTTCTAAAGAAAGATAACAGGTGGGACCACGGTCCCAACCTATTCTTCAAAAATCTCACCAGCCCCCAAACAATTTGGACATTTCTGTTGACCACATCAGGTTGACCTTGAGGAAAGCATAACAAATTGCAATTGCAGGTAGTATAAGGGATTTATTGAACTGGGTGGAGTTATGTGAAGCTTAATTGGCGGAAGATCACAGGAGTTGAACCTGCCAAGAGCCGCTGGCGGCCCCATCTGGATTTGAAGTCCAGCCGCCCCACCGGGGACGATGATCTTCCATTAAATAATCTGATGAAGAGCAGGGATTATAGCGCGTCTATCTAAATATCTAAATGTCTCCATCGCTTCACAGATCTCTGATATAAAAAGAGCCGAATTACTCGCATAAAAGTGCGGCATTAGCATTGAACTCACGGTATCTTATCCCCATCTATCGTCAACGACCCATTGGGATATAAGGCTGGTTTCAGCGTATACCCTAACTCTAACTACACATATAAGGCGCTCATTATGACTAATCCGTTACTGACACCTTCTGCATTGCCTAAGTTCTCTGCAATTGAACCAAAACATGTCGTGCCTGCTGTGAAAGAGACGTTAGCCAACTACCGTCAAGTAATTGAGAAGATTTTGTCAGAAAATTCCGCTTTTACTTGGGATAATCTGTGCCAGCCAATTTCTGAAGAGAAAGATAAACTTGCCCGTGTATGGTCGCCTGTCGGTCATTTAAATGCCGTCAAGAACAGTCCGGAGCTGCGCGAAGTCTATGAGCAAAGCCTGACTCTGCTTTCTGAATTCGATACTTGGCTGGGGCAACACAAGGGTCTGTATCAAGCATATAAGTCCCTGAAAGCAAGTGAAGCTTTCAAAAATCTTCCCCAGCCACAGAGCAAGGTCGTTGAAGATGCCCTGCGTGATTTTGAGTTGACCGGTATTGGCCTGCCAGAAGAGAAGCAAAAACGTTACGGTGAAATTACTGCCCGTTTATCTGAGCTTGGCGCGAAGTTCGGCAATAATGTGCTGGATGCCACAATGGGATGGACTAAGCTGATTACCGATGAGTGCGATCTGGAGGGTATGCCAGAAAGTGCCAAAGCTGCCGCTAAAGCCGCTGCCGAAGCCAAAGGGCAGGAAGGGTGGCTACTGACACTGAATATGCCAAGTTATCTGCCTGTCATGACCTATGCTGATGATAGTGAACTGCGTGAGGAGATGTATTACGCCTATACAACCCGTGCTTCCGATCAAGGGCCAAATGCCGGGAAGTGGGATAATAATGAAGTCATGTCCGAAATCCTCGCATTGCGCCACGAACTCGCTCAATTGCTGGGTTTCAAGAACTATGCTGAAAATTCTCTTGCCACTAAAATGGCTAAAACACCTCAGCAAGTGCTCGATTTCCTGAACGACCTGACCAAACGCGCCCACAAGCAAGGTGAGGAAGAGTTGGAAACGCTAGAGGATTTCGCTGAATCTCACTACTGGGTTGATGAGCTGGAAGCGTGGGATCTGGCCTATTATAGCGAGAAGCAAAAACAACATGACTTCTCGATTGATGATGAACAATTACGTCCTTACTTCCCTGAACAACGTGTGCTGGAAGGGCTGTTTGAAGTCGTTCGCCGTATTTATGGCATCACTGCCAAAGAGCGCCACGATGTGGATACATGGCATCCCGATGTCCGCTTCTTTGAGTTGTATGATGATAAGCAAGTATTGCGCGGCAGTTTCTATCTGGATCTCTACGCTCGCGAGAATAAACGTGGCGGCGCATGGATGAACAGTTATGTCGGCAGAATGTGTCATGCTTCTGGTGTGCTGCAAGATCCTGTCGCTTATCTGACGTGTAACTTCAGCAAGCCTGTCGGGGATCAACCTGCCCTGTTCACGCACAGTGAAGTCACAACGCTGTTCCATGAGTTTGGGCACGGCCTGCATCACATGCTGACCCAAATTGAAGCGCTGGATGTGGCAGGTATCAACGGTGTGCCTTGGGATGCGGTAGAATGTCCGAGCCAGTTTATGGAAAACTGGTGTTGGGAACCAGAAGCACTGGCGTTTATTTCTGGTCACTATGAAACTAAGGAACCACTGCCGAAAGAGATGCTGGATAATATGCTGGCAGCCAAAAACTATCAGGCCGCGATGAAGATTCTGCGTCAGCTTGAGTTTGGTCTGTTCGATTTCCGCCTGCATGTGGAATATGATCCAGCTAAAGGGGCACAAATTCTGGAAACGCTGAAATCGGTGAAAAAACAGGTGTCTGTTGTCCCATCACCAGATTGGGGACGCTTCCCGAACTCCTTCAGCCATATCTTTAATGGCGGTTATGGAGCCGGTTATTACAGCTATCTGTGGGCGGATGTTCTGGCGGCGGATGCGTATTCCCGCTTCTCTGAAGAGGGAATTTTCAATCGCACAACCGGTCAGTCATTCCTCGATAATATCCTGGCCCGTGGTGGCTCAGAAGACCCAATGACGCTGTTTGTACGTTTCCGTGGTCGCGAACCAAAACTGGATGCTATGCTGAAAAGCTACGGCATCGCTGGATAAGAAACTTGTGAAGATTTGTTTGATTTGTGAAGAAGGCGCTGATCACAGCGCCTTATCGCTATTGGCTGAACGCTGGAATCTGGTTCATGATGAAGGTTCAGTCATGGCTCTGGTACTGACTCCCGAACGGCTGGAGCTGCGCAAGCGCGATGAGCCTAAACTGGGCGGAATTTATGTTGATTTTGTTGCCGGAACGATGGCTCACCGCCGCCGTTTTGGGGGCGGTCGTGGCGAAGCAGTTGCTAAGGCCGTCGGCATCAAGAAAGATTATTTACCTTCGGTTGTGGATGCGACCGCAGGTTTAGGCCGCGATGCCTTTGTGCTGGCTTCCATCGGCTGTCACGTCAGAATGCTGGAGCGCCACCCGGTGGTAGCAGCATTGCTGGATGATGGTCTACAGCGCGGCTATCAGGATGAAGAGATCGGGGGCTGGCTGAAAGAGCGTATGACGCTGATTCATGCCTCAAGCATTACGGCACTGACGGATATTACCCCTCAACCTGATGTGGTTTATCTCGATCCGATGTATCCGCATAAACAAAAAAGCGCTCTGGTCAAAAAAGAGATGCGCGTTTTCCAGTCTCTGGTCGGGGCGGATGAGGATGCAGACGGTTTGCTGGAACCCGCATGGGCACTGGCAAAGCGTCGGGTTGTGGTGAAACGACCGGATTATGCCGAACCGCTGGCAGGCGTTAAAGCCTCTGCCTCAATTACCACGAAAAATCATCGTTTCGATATTTATTCCTGTTAATCGAGATTTCAACGCAAAAAAACAATCCCCATATTTTCATGGGGATTATCCGTAAATTGACTATCGATCACATGCCAAACTAAGCAACTACACGATCCCCTGCGCTAACATGGCATCTGCAACCTTAACAAAACCCGCAATATTCGCGCCTTGTACATAGTTAGTCTGCTTGCCTTCTCCCCCATATTCTACACAAGCGTGATGGATATCGAGCATGATGTGATGTAAGCGAATATCCACTTTTTCCGCTTTCCAACTCAGGCGCGCCGCGTTCTGAGCCATCTCAAGGCCGGAAGTCGCCACACCACCCGCATTGGCGGCTTTGCCCGGCGCAAACAAAACTCCCGCTTTAAGGAAAGCATCTGTAGCAGCGATGGTTGCCGGCATATTTGCCCCTTCCGCAACTACTTTTACCCCATTTTTAATCAGCACTTTTGCCGCGTCTGAATCCAATTCATTCTGAGTCGCACAAGGCAGGGCAATATCCACTGGAACTGACCACGGGCTCTGGCTCTTGAGGAAAGTTAATCCGCGCTCTTTGGCATACTCTTCTATACGGCCGTAACGCTGATTTTTGATCTCTTCAAGATGGGCGAGTTTTTCCGGTGTAAAACCCTCTTCATCCAATACCGTGCCGCCTGAATCCGAAGCCGTAACCACTTTTGCACCCAGTTCTATACATTTTTCGATGGTATATTGTGCAACGTTTCCTGCGCCGGATACGGATACCCGCATGCCTTCCAAACCCATGCCGTGGCGTTTTAACATCTCATGGGTGAAATAAACCAGGCCATAGCCCGTGGCTTCAGGGCGGATCAGGCTTCCGCCAAATGAGAGATCTTTGCCCGTGAAAACACATGCCGTATTGTTGGACAATTTTTTCATCATGCCAGCCATAAAGCCAACTTCACGACTCCCCACACCGATATCTCCGGCGGGCACATCGGTATCCGGCCCCAAATGGCGATAAAGTTCTGTCATTAATGCCTGACAGAATCGCATGATTTCACCGTAGCTTTTCCCTTTGGGATCAAAATCAGAACCCCCTTTTCCGCCGCCCATTGGCAATGTTGTCAGCGCATTCTTCAATGTCTGTTCAAAGCCCAAAAATTTCAGGATAGAAAGGTTAACCGAAGGATGAAAACGCATCCCGCCTTTAAATGGCCCAATGGCAGAACTAAACTGAACCCGCCATGCACGGTTAACTTGTACTTTTCCTTGATCATCCACCCAGCAGACGCGGAATTGGATAACCCTTTCCGGCTCTACCAGACGTTCCAATAATCCTTGCTCACAATATTGCGGGTTTTGTTGAAGAAAAGGCCAGAGAGAGGTCAACACTTCTCGTACTGCCTGTAGGTATTCTGGTTGATGCTGATTGCGGGACTGAACCGAATCGAGAAATGTGACTAAAGATGATGCAACATTCATTTAGGGCTTCCTTTTTGTCATTCAGAAGTGATGACCCCCAGCCATTTTCCATATTATTTTTTTGTCGAAAATGTGAGGTAATTACGGTTTGCTTTCTGAATATAGCACCGTTTTATGCTTACATTTCAACAACTATTTTTTATATATTTCTTTAAAAATAGCTTTGACAATTTCTAAAGCAGTTTCATTATCCTTTCTAAGGGCAAAAAAATCGCCTGCATAAGCAGGCGATTTTATAGAATAAAATTTCAACCGAAGATTATTCTTCGTCACGCAAAGGCACGATCAACATATCAACATGAACGGTGTTAATAAGCTGACGAGCTGAAGACATCAACTTGCTCCAAAAATCCTGATGATGACCACATACAACGAGATCCATATCGTATTGCTTGATAGCATCAACAAGGACTTGCCCTAAATCACCACTGCCACTCAACGTTTCCTGAACAGGGTAACCTGCGCTGGCAGACAACTCTTTCAGGGATTTACGGGTTTCATCCGCGATACGTTCTTGCATATCGCCAAGATTAACGTCAATCAGGCCGGTATAAAGATCGGAGTAGTTTACATCAACATGGATCAGGGAAACTTTGGCATTGTACGGTTTTGCCATTGACACAGCTTTCTCCACCAAAATCTGACTTTCTGGTGATAGATCAACCGCAACAAGAATATGTTTGTAAGCCATAAGAGCTCCTTCCATACGTCGATTAAATGGATTGGCAGCACTAAATGCTGTGATTTGATGTTTATACTATAACTGCTCAATGTACCTTTTGAGTGTTGTTTTGATCACAACTTATTGTTTTTCTTTCTTCCTTAAATAAAGCACCCCGTTTCATTATTTCTTCAATACACAGGACACTGTATTTTCTTCTAAAATTTAATATAGTTATTATTCACATTAGAATCTTTTCGGTTGATTTCTTCTTTCTGGCAGCATTTGTTGCCGCTATAAGTAGGAGGAAGTATGTTCAATGCTATTGCACTCTTTTGGGCAGTTTGCCTTATCTGCATTATTAACATGGTTCGCTACTTTTCTTCGCTTCGTGCACTATTGTCAATCTTGCGCGAGTCAGATCCCATGCTATATCAGTCGGTTGATGGGAATGGTTTTTTTACAACCAATAGTCAATTCAGCAAACAGTTTCGGCTCGTGCGCTATATCAATTCGCAAAGTTATATCAACCATCACGATCCCGATGTCATCTTGTTGTGCGAAAGGCTGAGAAAGCAATTTATATTGACGGAAGTGTTGTTTGGGGCTGGTGTGCTATGCCTGATAATAATCGTTGTTTGAATTGGGTTTGAGAAACTAACGTGAACAGAAATAAAGTCAGAAATAAAAAAGGGTTGGCTTACAAACACAGTAGCCAACCCTTTTTCCTAAGATGTCATTAGATCAGTTTCAAGGCAATCCAATACAGAATACCTGACAATCCAATTGAAATAGGCAGAGTCAGAACCCACGCCAGCATGATATTTTTGATGGTCTTGCTTTGGACACCACCACCATCAACCAGCATTGTTCCCGCTACAGCAGAAGAAAGTACCTGTGTCGTAGATACCGGCATTCCCGTATAACTTGCAACACCAATGGAAACTGCGGCTGTAACTTGAGCAGAAACGCCTTGGGCATAAGTCATGCCTTTTTTGCCAATCTTCTCACCAATGGTCACAGCAACACGCTTCCACCCTACCATGGTGCCCAAAGACAGAGCGAGCGCCACAGCAACGATGATCCACAACGGTGCATATTCCACGGTATTCAGCAGATCTTTGCGCAGTTTATTCAGGAAACGGGCATCTTCAATACTGGTTTCCGGCAACTTAGCCACGGAACTTGCGGTATCAGTGATACACATCAGCATACGACGCATGTTGTTACGTTGGTCCGGCGTCAACTCGCTGAAACTCTGGATATTCCCCAGCATGTTTTCAGTCTTGTTCAAAACCACCAGAGCGCGTGAGCTATCACAATGGAACTCCATATCCAATTGGTCTTCCACAGAAGCGATAGCCGGAGTCAACTCAATCGCATGAGCCAGTGCCGAGCCATGCTGCCCATAATATTGCTGCAAATGAACAACAGCATCATGAGTACGGGCAATATCATAACTGGTTGAGTTCATATTGACGACGAAGCCCGCAGGCGCAACGCCAATCAGAACCAGCATGATCAAACCAATACCTTTCTGGCCGTCATTGGCTCCGTGGGAGAAGCTCACACCAACAGCAGAAAGAATCAGGGCAGTACGTGTCCAGAATGGCGGTTTGCGTTTACCATCCTGTTTTTCACGTTCGGCAGGCGTCATATGGATACGGCGACGTTTTTTCGTACCGCTCCAATAGCGGCGCAGCAAAAACACCATCGCTCCGGCAATGATCAGACCAATCAGAGGAGACAGGATCAAGGACATGAAAATCTGTATCATCTTCGGAATATTCAACGCATCCACTACCGAAGAACTGGTCACTATCGCATTAGTCAAACCGATGCCGATAATAGAACCAATCAACGTATGGGAACTGGATGCTGGAATACCGAAGTACCACGTACCTAAATTCCAGATGATCGCTGCCAGCAGCATGGAGAAAACCATAGCCAAACCGTGAGCCGAGCTGACATTTAGCAGAAGATCCGTAGGCAGCAGATGCACAATCGCATAAGCGACACTTAATCCACCAAGGAGAACACCCAAAAAGTTAAAAACCCCTGCCATGACAACGGCAAGCTGCGAACGCATCGCCCGGGTATAAATAACAGTTGCTACTGCGTTTGCGGTATCATGAAACCCATTGATGGCTTCATAGAAAAGCACAAACAACAGAGCAAGCACTAACATAAGGCCGGTATAAAATTCCAGGCCAGTAAACAGATGTAGCATATACGTTAAGCCAGTTAGTAGGACATGAACGCGCGCATTATCAGTGACAAACGTTAGCGGGAAAAGAGAAATATGACCTTTTTTTGATTTAATGACAATAAAACGACATAAAAATCCTTACATTTATCAAAAATATCAAACAGTTATTTAATTTTAATATTTTGATATTTTTTTGATGAAAAATAACTTTTGCCAGCCAAAAGTGAAACTAAATGCGTATTTTTCTCCGTAGTTCGTGAATACAACCCCCACAATGCGGTGATTTCCTATAATTTACTCGGCCACAAGAGACAGGCGAATGGAAAAATTTGATGT
Source organism: Xenorhabdus khoisanae (assembly GCF_001037465.1). GTDB lineage: Bacteria > Pseudomonadota > Gammaproteobacteria > Enterobacterales > Enterobacteriaceae > Xenorhabdus > Xenorhabdus khoisanae. The sequence goes on along the minus strand of NZ_LFCV01000020.1, from coordinate 35,093 downwards.
AGTTATTATCGGTGCCGGCGCTGCTGGCTTGTTTTGTGCTGCTCAGGCAGGGCAAGCCGGATTAAACGTTCTGGTACTGGATAATGGCAAAAAAGCGGGGCGCAAAATTTTGATGTCCGGTGGTGGGCGCTGTAATTTTACCAATATGTACACCGAACCCGCCGCGTATCTTTCTACCAACCCGCATTTTTGTAAGTCAGCACTTGCTCGCTACACGCAATGGGATTTTATTGATCTGGTGCAACGCTATGGTATCCCTTATCACGAAAAAACGTTGGGCCAGCTTTTCTGTGATGACTCCGCTCAACAAATTATCGACCTCCTTTTAAAAGAATGCAAACTCGGCGGCGTCACAATTCGCTTGCGTAGTGAAGTCACCCATATAGAAAAGAAAGAGCCGGGTTTTGTTATTACAGCCTCAGAAAAAGAAGTAAGCACACACTCACTCGTTGTTGCATCTGGTGGCCTATCCATGCCCGGTTTGGGTGCCTCACCTTTCGGTTACCGTATCGCAGAACAATTTAGTCTCAATATCCTGCCTACACGTGCGGCATTAGTACCTTTTACCCTGCATAAACCTCTACTGGAACAACTGCAAACACTTTCTGGTGTCGCGGTTCCTTCTGTTGTCACCGCAAAAGATGGCACCGTATTCAGGGAAAATATCCTCTTCACCCATCGCGGTCTTTCCGGCCCAGCTATTTTGCAGATTTCCAGTTATTGGCAGTCTGGCGAATATGTGAGTGTTAACTTACTTCCTGATACAGATTTGGAGCACTTTCTGGATCAAGAACGGGAATCACACCCTAACCAGAGTTTGAAAAACACACTGGCTCAGCTCCTGCCTAAACGTTTGGTGGAATGTTTACAGTCTCTCGGGCAATTGCCGGAACTATCCCTGAAACAACTTAGTCCCGCACAGAAAAAAGAGTTGATCGCAACCCTGCAATGCTGGCAGGTACAACCGAATGGCACGGAAGGTTATCGCACTGCGGAAGTGACTCTTGGTGGTGTGGATACGAATGAATTGTCCTCAAAAACAATGGAAACCCACAAGGTGAAAGGGTTGTACTTTATCGGTGAAGTGGTTGATGTGACCGGCTGGCTAGGTGGATATAACTTCCAATGGGCGTGGAGTTCAGCGTGGGCTTGTGCGCAGGCTTTGATCACCGAGTGTAGAGATAATAGCGTTAAGCCGACTACATTAACTACAGATAAGATCATTTAAAGAGCTTCAACGGGCTCTGGATATTGACCAATATCCAGAGCATTATCAGAGACAACAGCACGCAAATCCGAAGGCAAGACAGCCTCAATTTTAGCAATGGCATCTTGTGCCGCGAGAGAAAGTGCGCTGTCTGTCTGTTTACTGACCCGTTGTGCACCGACCGTGAGGGCCTGAATTCCTTCTTCGGAAAACATGAGTGGCGGTAACAAGAACCCAGCGCAGGATAAAATACCAACTTCACCAAACCCCAACGATATATTCATGTCGTATCCATCCATTATTAGAACAATAACTCTCACGGTATGCTCCCTTAACCTGTCAATTCATTTTGACAGTTTTTTCCCATACTTACGGAGATCTTGAAGACAGCAGCACAATTGTCAGATTGAGGTAAGTTTGCGTGTAAAAAGAAATTTCAACCAATCATCACATAACAATAAATAATGAAACAAACGTATTAAATAATGATTGTCTAAAACATAGGAACGAGGTAAAACATTAGAAAAACGATTTGATTGTTACTATGCGGTTTGGAATAATGCGCTCCGCAAATACAGGGCTGACATTGACTATAAAAATGCAAAAAAACGCGAAATAATATCGCCAAAAAGCTAATTTTACCAAAATTAGACTTAATCACTGTCAGAAACCAAAAGTATCATCCTCCAACAAGGCTCAAAAAATTAATTGAGATAGCCCTTTATTTCATAACGTTAGGTAACAAATAAAGCCTGTCAAAAATTATTACATTCAATACGCGAATACATAAATTAATTAAAAAAATTAATTAATAATCCTTTGTAGTTGTTACTAAAGAATGAGTCTTAATATGCAAAATTTACCTCACGTCAAAGCACTGTGTGCTATCACACACCCTTATCGTGCTTGTGCCGAATATGATGCATTATTTGATGCCGCTATGCGTGAACTGACGCTGTATCACTGCGAGCATACTCCTGGCTATAAGCAATGGCTGACAGATCATGGTTTAGACAAACAGGCGATAATGGCACTGGATGATTGGTCAAGCCTGCCGCTGCTATTTGCCAATTACTTCAAGCGTAATTTGATACTCAGTGAAAGTGCACAAAATGCGCTGGAACTGACTTCCTCCGGAACCACTGGGCAAAAGAGCCGCATGCGTTATGACGCTGAAAGTATTACCTCTGCCCAACATATGGTGGACTGTATTTTCGACTATTATGGCTGGAATACGCCCGATCAACCGTGCAACTATCTGCTACTCAGCTACGAACCCGCAGGTGCTGTTACGCTGGGTACGGCCTATACCGATCAGTTTTTGGCTAAATATGCCCCCGTAAATCGCGCTTATTATGCTTTGCGTCATAATGGCCAAGGCAATGAATTTGATCCTTTCGGTACAATTGCCGCACTCCAACAATTCGCTGAAGAAGGGTTGCCGGTACGTATTTTCGGCTTTCCCGCTTTCCTGTGGTTTACCCTGCAAAGAATGGCGCAAATGGGGCTTCCTGCACTGAAATTGCATCCAGAGTCACTGGTTTTTCTCGGTGGAGGCTGGAAAACTCATGCCGATAAATCCATCCCTAAACTGAAACTGTATCAACGTCTGACTGAACAACTGGGTATCCCTGATATTCGCTGCCGCGATGGTTATGGTTCAGTGGAACATCCCGTGCCTTATGTTGAATGTTCCCATCATAATTTTCATGTCCCGGTCTATGCCCGGGCTTACGTGCGCCACACCGCCAATTTGTCGCGCCAGCCTTATGGAGAACCCGGCTTCCTGCACTTTGCATCGCCTTATATCACTTCCTGTCCTGCCCATAGCATCGTCACAAATGATCTTGCCATACTGCACTCCGCTGACAGTTGTGGCTGTGAACTGGACACTGACTGGTTTGAATTGCTTGGCCGTGCCGGTACCAGCAAAAATCGTAGTTGTGCTATCGCCGCTTCAGAATTGATTAAGAGATCTTGATATGTCTTCCGTAAATACAGTTTCCGTAAGTTCAATGAATAATCCAATCTCTCCAGAGCCATTGGCAGGACAAAACATCGCAAAATTACGTGAGCGGTTACCCGAGTTGCTGGCACATCCTCATACTTCCGAGCAAGTGCTCGATTGTGCACAACGTTTCGCGGATTATCTGTCCAATCTGGATGATCATCCCCTGTTTGATGCGCAAACCCGAAAGGCACTCAGCGCTTTCTGCCAACGTCAGGCGTTAGAAGCCAAACTGGAGCGGGAACTTGGAAAAAATGCCTTTTCACTGCGTCGATTCGATTATGTTCAGAATCGCTATGAGGCTTGGAAACCACTGGGATTAGTCGTCCATATTACCCCCTCCAATGCCGCACTACTGCCTTTTATGGCTGTTATCGAAAGTCTGTTGGTCGGAAATATCAACTGGTTGCGTCCCAGCAGCAGCGATAATGGGTTTAGTTCGCAACTGTTAGCGGAATTCTTGGCACACGATATTTCAGGTGATTTAGCTGATCGGGTAGCGGTATTACCATTGCCTGTAACACAACTGGCAGAATTACTGAATCAGGCTGATGCGGTTTCTGCCTGGGGGGGCGATTACTCTCTGGCATCCATTCGTGCACAGCTACCAACCGGTTGTCGCTGGATAGATTGGGGACACCGCATCAGTTTTGCCTGGCTAAGTCCCGAAGCCATTGATGATACCCTGTTGGATGCATTGGCTGATGATATTTGTCGTTTTGATCAGCAAGCCTGTTCCAGTCCGCAATGCCTGCTGGTCGATAGTGATGATCCAAACGTTTTACAGCATGTCGGACAACGCATGGCCGCAGCCCTGCAACGCCGTTCTGAATTACACCCGGCATTAAAACCGGATATGCAGGAAGCCGCTGAAATTACAACCCAAACTGCTTTTCAACAACTCGATCTCTCTTTTACGCAGGTAAACGGCGAAGTCTGGCAAGCGGACGGATGGCGGGTGATCTGGCGACACGAAAAAGAACTGGCTGCGTCCCCTCTGTTCCGCACATTGCAGGTACGCCCGGCTCCGCGCCAACGTCTATGCTCTATTTTGCAACCTTGGCGTAATCACCTGCAAACCTGTGCGTTGATGACTCGTCAGGAATCTATAACCGAGATGAGCCATGCGCTGTTCGCAGCAGGTATTAGCCGTATCACACCGGCGGGTCAGATGCATGATGGCTATAGCGGTGAGCCGCACGATGGCGTTTATGCGCTCTCGCGCCTGACTAAGCGAGTCTCAGTCAGTCTGGCCCCAGATTTAATGGCAGGCTGCGCCCATCTTGATATTTCCCCATCGCGTCCGCGTGGGTTGGAAAATCTGCCTGTCATGAATAAAGCCGATTTTCATGCGCTGGTTCCGAATGAAAAATCCCGCCTGTTTTTCCGCAGCGGCGGCAGCAGCGGTGAGCCTAAACTGGCTGCATATAGCTATCAGGATTATCACCGGCAAATGCAGGCCGCGGCTGATGGCGTATTCGCTTCTGGGCTTGAACCCGCGACTGATCGGGTGATGAACCTGCTGTATGGCGGAAAATTGTACGGCGGCATGATGAGCTTTTTCACCATCCTGGATAAATTGGGCGTGGCTCAATATCCAATGGGCGGCCCTGCCGATAATGATTTCCGTGAAATCGCCGATTTCATCGTACAACAACGTATTAATACGCTGGTGGGAATGCCAAGTACGTTGCATCGGTTATTCCTGAATGAGGAAGCCAAACTACGTCAATATGGCGGTATTCGTAAGCTATTTTTGGGTGGTGAACACCTGAATATGAGCCAGCGACATTTTCTGACCGGCTTTGGCGTTACCCTGATACGTTCAACCATCTACGGTACAGTGGATGCCGGCCCTGTAGGTCATGGATGTGCCGCCAGCGAAGACGGTGTTTTCCATTTAATGGCCGATACTCAATGGCTGGAAATCCTCAATGTCGATAATGATCAACCCGCTGCTGATGGTGAAACCGGCCGCTTGGTATTTACTTCCCTGCATCGTGAGGCACAACCTGTCCAACGTTATGATTTAGGCGATCTCGGTTGCTGGATCAATCAACCCTGTTCTTGTGGCCTTTCTTCTCCCCGCTTCCGTTTGATGGGACGCAGTGGTGCTTTATTACGTGTAGGTAGCATTTTTGTCAATCTGGCTGATTTGTCTCAGCAACTGGGTTTACCCGTGCAATGGATAATCGAGCATGACAGCAACGGCGTAGATAGCATTCAGCTATTGGTTGATGGTTCCGATCCAGCCGCAGTACGCCAGCGTTTATTACAGAATGCAAAACTCGCCGAAGTGGTTAATGGAAAACTACTGAATTTAGATGTTATTTCCACACCCGCCACTCAATTCCGCCAAAATATGTATAGCGGAAAATCACCATTATTCATTGACTTACGTAAATATTAAGTGAGTAAAATTCAGATAATGACCAGAACAGCATTGATTGATTTGCTCCATCATGCACGCGAGCATTCTGCTTATTACAAAGCACTCTACCAGTCCGTTCCCGAGAACTGGACGTTGAAAGATTTGCCACTCGTGGAGCCCAGTGATTACTGGGCACATTCAAACGATTTACAAACTTGGCCGGTACTGACTGCACCACTGGCAGGCGGTCATGTATATAAAACGGGTGGATCAACCAGCGATGGACGATTATCAGTTTTCAGTCAGCAAGAGTGGAAAGCATTTATTCACGCCTTTGGGCAAGGTATTGCCCGCCAGTTGAAGACTGGGGATCGTGTAGCCAATCTGTTTTTTGCTGGCGATCTGTATACCAGTTTCATATTTATTCACGGCGCATTATCAAATTCGCCACTCCCCATATTGGAATATCCTTTCACCTGCAAGGTTGAAGATGATTTGCTGGTTAACAATATTCAACTGCATAACATCAATGTGCTGGCGGGGGTGCCCGTTCAGTTAATCCGCCTTGCTCACTATCTGAAAGATGTGGGACAAACATTGCCGATGGTGGAGACCATTTTGTACGGTGGAGAGAGCCTGTTTGATTCACAGACAGCTATCATACAGCAGGTTTTTCCTAATGCGCGTTTGGGATCAATAGGCTGTGCCAGTGTTGATGCCGGCTTGATCGGCTTTGCTGATCCTGAGTGTCAACAAGGAGAGCATCGGGTATTTGAGGAAGACACCATTATCGAAATCGTGGATGAAATTACTCACCAACCGATTACGGCTCCGGGTAAGTGCGGCCTGCTCGTTGTCACCAATCTACAACGAAAACTCATGCCGGTGATCCGCTATCCTACCGGCGATATGGCTTGCTGGTGTGAGCCAGAACAGATGCACCGCAAGTTCGCTCTGCAAGGACGTGCCAACCAAGGTTACCGCATTCGGTTTGGCACACTGTCATTATTCCCTGATGATTTAGCCACACAGCTATCACAGCAGACGGAGCTTCTGGCCTGGCAACTAGAGCTAAGTCAGCAGGCAGGAGAAGACAAAATCAGACTGTTGGTAGCAAGTCTTCAAACAGTCGATATCGACAAAATACGCCATAGAGTACTGACGGCTTTTCCTAATCTGGCCAAGGCCAACATACATCAAAGTCTGTTGGAGATTGTGCAAACCAATATTGATGGTATGTATACGCACCCACGATCAGGAAAATTGCAGAGAGTTGTGGATCTGCGTAGTTATAACTAAAGGTTGAAATCGATGACTATCTTCCCTTCCGCTATTCAGATTAGAAGTTACCAGTCGGGTGATGATAAAAAGATCAGCCGATTATTCCGTGGAGTCTACGGCGACTCGTATGTCTATCCTGATATTTATCTGCCAAGGCTCATTGATGATAATCAAGTCACGGGGCAGTGGTATTCTGCCTTAGCGTTCCATCAAGGGCGGTTCATCGGTCATGCTGCACTGGTTAAAGATGCGGTGCAGCAAAACCATGCAGAACTTGCACTCATCGCCGTAGATCCCGATTTTCAGGGCTATGGTGTGGCTAAGTCTCTGGGCAGCTATTTATGCCGCTATGCAAAAGAGCTAAGTTATAATTTATTGACGATAAAACAGGTATGTTCTCATCCGAAAAGCCAGTACATCGCCCGGAACTTAGGCTTTTATTCGACAGCCCTGATGCTGGATTATGTCGATTCACCATTTGGGCTGCCTGAGCCTGAAAGTATCGTTCAGGGCATTTTGCCGCTTAAGTCGTTGCCACTGCCTAAACTGAACTGGCCACGACCCTGGCAAAACTGGGTTACCCAGATAAGCCAATATGTGGGTGAGTCATCCCCAAGTGGGCAGCAAGCCTATCGTCGTTTCCTTACCTCGGGGCCGTTTACCATTAAAAAATCCGGTCGACGTCTGGAGATCACTCTCTATGAGGTTCATTCTGACTTTTTATCGGAAGTTATCGATTTTCCAACCGGACAATTAATCTATTTAAAACTGCCTGCGTGTGAAGAATCCCTGAAATTGTATTCACAGCTCAAAAAAGGGGGCTTCCGCTTCGCAGGATTATGCCCCGACACACATGATGGCTGGTTTTTACTATGGCTAAGAGGCTATCAGCTAACGCCCTATCAGTTTCATGACTCAGGAACCCGACATCTCTATCAAATGGAATTAGGGGTATAGATAAACGCATCCTAAATTTGATTAAAAAAACACTTTACAAGTGATATTGAGAACGATTATCATTCTTAACACTTTCAGTGCACCACCTTCAGGGTCCATGTGAAAGTACGACATTGCTCACATTGCTTCCAGTGTTTACTTTTTATAAGCCAGCTTATTGCTGGCTTTTTTTTTGTCCGATAATTCCTCGCTTTTTGTTCAGTTTTTTTGACTTCTAAGATTAAATTTCTAATCTTTTATATTTCAGCCCTTCAACTAGACTACAAAAAACATTGAGGGATTTTGAAAATGATCTACTTACGTCGCGCTTCAGAACGAGGCCATGCCAATCATGGTTGGCTGGACAGTTGGCACACTTTTTCATTTGCCAACTATTACGATGCAAATTTTATGGGATTTTCCGTTCTCAGAGTCATTAATGAAGATGTTATTGATGCAGGCCAGGGATTCGGCATGCATCCTCACAAGGATATGGAAATATTAACTTATGTGCTGTCCGGAACAGTAGAGCATCAAGATAGCATGGGAAATCAGGGACAAGTGCCGACGGGAGAATTCCAGATTATGAGTGCAGGAACCGGCATTCGTCATTCAGAATTTAATCCACATCATGATAGCCAGTTACACCTTTACCAAATCTGGATCATGCCAGATAAAGCAGGACTCATTCCCCGTTATGAACAGCGCCGTTTTAAGACTGTTGAAGGCCGCCAGTTAGTCCTTTCTCCTGATGCCCGTGCGGGTTCCCTGCAAGTTTTTCAGGATATGACGTTATGGCGTTGGGCCTTCAAAAACGGTGAAAAGGGGGAATATCATGCGGAAAAAGCACGAAAAATCTGGATTCAGGTTGTTCGGGGAGAAGTGACGATCAATGGAACGCTGGCTACCACCAGCGATGGTGTCGCTATCTGGGATGAATCCCTTCTTCAATTAACTGCCAGCCAGAAAAGTGAGATTCTGCTGTTCGATCTGCCATCCCATTAATGTCAGAGCTTTAATTTTATGCCCTTTCCCTGTATCAAATTGAGAAATATCAGTTAAGAAAGCCCCCTATCCGGCCGGATAGGGGGCTTTCATAGGAATAGCTTATAAACAGAAATTACAGTTTAGGGCCAGCCTTCACCAGCGCGGCTCCCGCAGCGGTATCGGTATATTTATCGAAGTTATCGACAAAGCGCTGTGCCAGATCTTTCGCCTTAACTTCCCATTCGGATTTATCCGCGTAGGTGTTGCGTGGATCAAGAATCCCCGTATCTACACCCGGCAATGAAGTTGGAACAGTCAAATCAAAAATCGGCAGCTCGATGGTATCTGCATCTTCAATGTCACCGTTTAAGATAGCATCAATAATCGCACGGGTATCTTTGATAGAAATACGTTTGCCTGTACCATTCCAGCCAGTGTTGACCAGATAAGCTTTCGCGCCCGATACCTGCATGCGCTTAACCAGCACTTCTGCATATTGAGTCGGATGCAGTGACAGGAATGCCGCACCAAAGCAAGCAGAGAAAGTTGGGGTCGGTTCTGTCACACCACGTTCAGTTCCCGCCAATTTCGCAGTAAAACCTGACAGGAAGTGATATTGAGTCTGCTCTGGAGTCAGTCGGGAAACCGGAGGCAGCACACCAAAAGCATCTGCTGTCAGGAAAATCACTTTAGTCGCGTGTCCTGCTTTTGATACCGGCTTAACGATGTTGTCAATGTGATAGATAGGATAAGAGACGCGGGTATTTTCTGTCTTGGAGCCATCATTGAAATCAACCGTGCCATCTGCCAGTACAGTAACGTTCTCCAGCAAGGCATCACGGCGAATAGCGTGATAGATATCTGGCTCGGCTTCTTTGGATAAGTTGATGGTTTTCGCATAGCAACCACCTTCAAAGTTAAACACGCCGTCATCATCCCAGCCATGTTCATCATCACCGATCAATTTACGTTTCGGATCAGTGGAAAGTGTTGTTTTGCCCGTACCGGAAAGACCAAAGAAAATAGCGACATCGCCTTTTTCACCCACGTTGGCGGAGCAGTGCATGGAAGCGATACCTTTCAGTGGCAGCAGGTAGTTCATCATTGAGAACATCCCTTTTTTCATTTCCCCGCCGTACCAGGTACCACCGATCAACTGCATACGCTCTGTCAGGTTAAAAGCAACAAAGTTCTCAGAATTCAGCCCTTGCTCTTTCCACTGTGGGTTCGTGCATTTGGCGCCATTCATCACAATAAAATCAGGCGTGAAACCGACCAGCTCTTCATCAGATGGGCGGATAAACATGTTTTTCACAAAATGAGCCTGCCAGGCGACTTCGGTGATAAAACGCACTTTCAGGCGCGTATCTTCATTGGCTCCGCAGAAGGTATCCACAACAAACAAACGTTTGCCTGAAAGTTGTTGAGTAACTAACCCCTTGAGATGAGACCAGGTTTCCTGACTGAGCGGTTTATTATCATTTTTACCTTTACCTTGATCAGCCCACCATACGGTATCGCGAGTAACATCATCACGGACAATGTATTTATCTTTCGGGGAACGTCCTGTAAAAATACCTGTATCTACTGCGACAGCACCAAGATTAGTGAGTGTGCCGCGCTCATATCCCTGTAGTGAGGATTGGGTTTCTTCAGAGAATAACAATTCATAACTTGGGTTATAAACAATTTCACTAACACCACGAATACCATAAACCGCAAGTTCCTGCTCAGTAATGCCTGTAACGCTCATTTGTTGCTCCTGGTCAGTTATACTTTATCTCTATCTCTGCGGGGGGATAATAAATAATTATGACTAATTAACAGCGATTGTTATCAAAAAATCGAAATTACATTACTTTTTTTAAGTTTATATGAGACACAGAACACGGAATGAAAACAGGATAAATAATAAAAAGGGCGTATTTTACGCCCCATAAAAAACGGTTATGCATAACGAGTGCAACTGCACAATCTATCTATGCAAATACATTATCCCATGCAAATACATTATCATTGCGACTGTTCTTTTTTCGTCGCTTTTATTTCGCTGACATCTTTCTCATCGAAAACATAGTGCATCCCGCAGAACTCACACTCCATATCAATTTTGCCATCGTTGTGCAAAATTTCCTGAAGGTCAGCATCTGGTAATGTCGCTAACGTATCAGCACAACGTTGTTGGGAACATGTGCATCGAAATTCAACCTGCTGAGGATCATAGAGCGTGACATCTTCTTCATGATAAAGGCGATGCAAAATCTCTTTCGGATCCAGAGTAAACAGTTCTTCACCTTTAATGGTTGCAGTAAGTTGCACCAGATGGTCAAGCATATCCTCGCTGCCTTCTTGTACACTCGGCAAAACCTGCAATAACATGCCACCCGCAGCCATTTTTCCATCCTGCATTCCAGTACGGATAAACAAACGGGTTGGTAACTGCTCAGACTGTCTGAAATAAGCATCCAGACATTCTGCCAACGTATCGCCTTCCAGAGCCACAACCCCCTGATAGCGCTCACCTTCTGTTGGGGTAACAGTAATGACCATATAGCCATTGCCTATCATGTCCCTCAAGCTGCTGGCTGCATTAATATCACCATCAATGCGTGCAGTGCCGCGCATCTGTTGCTGGTTGTTGCCATTAATTACCGCTAACTTGACCGGGCCATCACCCTGAATCTGTACGGTGATATCCCCATTGAATTTCAATGTCGCTGTCAACAGGCTGGTTGCGACCAACAATTCACCCAATAGCTGCTGTACAGGTTGAGGAAAATGGTGATTCTCCAGCATCCGCTGGTAAGTCTCGCTGACGGAGACGAGTTCCCCCCTGACAGAATAGCTTTCAAATAAAAAGCGGTGTAATTGGTCATGCTTGGTCATAAATATCTCTCATTTCACTGAGACGGTTATTCCGCCTCATTTAATTTTGTGTTCTTGAATTTAATCAGTGTACGCCGCTCTTTTTTATCTGGACGGCGATTAGGATGCGGCATCGTCAGCGCATTCATTTTACGGGCCAATGCCATTTTTTCCCGATTGATAATACTTTCTGCCGTTTCCTGATAAAGTTGCTGGGCTTCGGTGGCGCTACGTCTGTGGCTGTTCAATGCCAGGACGATCACCGTTTTCTCATCATTGCCCTGACGCAGTTTGATCTCTGCGTTCAACTCAACCAGTTTACTCGGCTTACTCCGCTGCCCATTATAATGGACTTTACCCCCTTCAATCATTTCACGTGCGTTGGAACGGGTCTTGTAAAAACGGGCAGCCCACAGCCATTTGTCAAGGCGTACAGCCTGATCGGTATCTGAATTCAACATGATAGCTTCTCCCAATTGTCTGATCCCACGATCTAATCGGAGCCGGCAAAAAGACGGACTGAGGGTAACACAGCCCATCGGATTATCGCCAATCCACCGGCGATGAGGATGATTTGAAACAGTTATCGTAATATTGAGTGATATGCTGGAGACGCCGTCGGTTTTTCTGCTTTTTCTTTATAACCAGTATCATGTTGATCGTGAACGTCGTCAGTAATATTGCCAACAGCAAACAACTGCCCAGATAACGAATGAGAGTCTTGGTATCGGGTTCACGATGCAGCGTGATCTGGCGGGTCCCATTTGCGTTCTCGGACAATTCCGTCACAATCCCCCCTGTTTCGAATGGCGTCCGCATCAGTAATCCTAAAACTTCTTCTAATTCCTGCCATCGTTCCAGAGCAGTATGTTCATACATATTGCCTACCCGCATCGGATATTCGAGTAAATCTTTCCTCTCTGCACTAATCAGCAAAACGCCTCCCGGCGATGGACTATTTATCAGCGTGGTAATTTTATTCATTTCCCTATAGATAAATGATGCCGTCGTCGTATCAACCAGTTTTTCCAACGCATCCGCACTGGCAGAACGCAATAACACTTTAGTTCCATCCAGCTTCCCTTTTCTGGCATCGTTCAATAGCGCATTCCAATTCTTGGCGTTCCCCAAATTGGCAAGTGCGTTCTTAAGGCGGTTACACTCAGGCTCTTTCTGGCATAAACTGTGCGTTTTTAAGACGATTGGAGCAAAATTGTCGAGCAGGATCATACCCGATTTAACAATAGATCCATCCAGACTTGGGTTGATCTTCCTGTTATTTGAAAACGGATGCAATTGCTCATTAACTATTTTAATCAGCGCAGCCGCTTTCTCAACGGGTTTAGATTCCAGTAATGGCAATGGCGTTTCGCTGTTCCAATAGATACCGAAGCAATCGAATGCAGCGAAGAACGAAAGCTCTCCCCCATATACCCTATTGGGCGGCATATAACACATCCCGACACCTTTGACCTTCAGGACATCTCCTGGCTTCAACGGCATTTTTTGTAGCTCGGTAAAACTGGTAATAACTTTAGTATTGTTGCCATATAACCACGCCAAACTGAGCCGCATGGATAAACTCACGGGCTGGTAAAAATAAAGCAATGACATGGCCAATACGGAGAAAACCACCAATATCAAATTCTTCCTGTGGCGCTGATAAGGGTAGTGTTTTTCTTCTTCATGTAAGGAAAGATAGCGCCCCTGCCGGGTAACATGGCAGTTGGCGTACATGTCTATATCTGTATTCTGGTCAAGATCGTGAAAAACATAGGGTTCCCAATGCGTCGGATAAATGAGATCAATACCGCCCAGTGAAATATTTTTTCTTTGCTCTGGTTCAAACTCGCTGAATACTCCCCAACGTTTGGGAATACCGCTGAAACAATGAATATTGGATAATTTTCGACCCGAAGGCAACCGAAAGTACGGCCAGAAACTGCCCAATATGCTTAAGAATGCAACCGACATTAACCATGGGAACATGGGGATGGGCAAGAAAAGAGCAACAAACCATATCGAAAGCCCCATACTCATGAGAATGCCTTCCTGAATCCCTGTTGAATGTCTCAGGCGATATTCTTCTAATGTCTCCTTGCGGACATACAGTAAGTTAGCACTTGAATTACCATTTTTTTGGATGGAAGCATGCTCTTTTTTGGCTATCGCCCGCGTAATGGACAGATCCTGCTGATAATCTTTCAGAAAGTGACCATTGACTGCGATGACAATCGGTATCGAGCTTGTCTGGATAATTTCAATCGTATTCTGCTGCTTGATAAATGGCTCAAGAAAAACAGGTAAATGTATTTCCGTTTCATCAACATAATAACGCCAATGGTGAGATTCATCTCCGGCGGCAGAAAAACGGGTAATAGGGTGGCTGGTGATATAAACATTATCACTTTTAACCGGTAACGCCGGATAGCCTGCCTGATGTCGGCTACCTTGCTTCATCAGAAGATGAGCATTTCTCAAGTAAGATTCTATGGATTGATATTCATCAGCATTCAATTTACGTCTGGCTGTTTTGACCATCGACGGTAGATAACGCGCGTTATCAAGCCGCTTCCATCTGAAATTCAGAAAGGAAGCCATTATAATCAGGCTAATGATAAAAGTAGCCAATATAATGACCAATGAGCTCATTTTCTTCCCCACGCCCATAACAGCAATACAGAGACTGGCAGAATAACAATCTCGTGAAACAACCAGAATCAGGCTATTCCTATTCTTGCCTTCCATTTTAATTTTATTTACAAAAGGTTATATAAATTTTCTCATACCTTTCCATAAAATAAAGTTTTTTGTAAGAGTAAGATAGTAACAAAAATACATTCAAGCGATAATCGCTATCATTTACTAACATAATCAGCCATATTAAAGCAAAGTTTGGATGCGTCTCCAATTTAATCACAAGACCTGAATTAGCCGAGAAGATCTCATTAATTGGGCGCATTACTGTTTTAAATTAGCCAGCATATGACAACAATCAGGGGCAAGCATGATTGATCATAAAAAACCTAAGATACTGAATATAAATGATATTGCCCGCTCACGTTTATTCAATATTCAATCTGTTGATCTTGAATTCAGCAACGGTGTAAAACGCGTTTACGAGCGTATGAAGCCGACTAATCGTGAAGCAGTTCTGATTATTCCCATCATTGGCGATGAGTTAATCCTTATTCACGAATATGCGGTAGGTATTGAACAATACGAGTTAGGCTTTCCAAAAGGAGCCATTGATGCCGGGGAAAGTGTTTTTGACGCCGCCAATCGAGAATTAAAGGAAGAAATTGGTTTCGGAGCGGGAAAATTGGAACTTCTGGCGAAGTTGACGATGGCACCTTCCTATTTTTCCAGCAAGATGAATATTGTGATTGCCCACGATCTGTACCCCGAACGCCTGGAGGGTGATGAACCCGAACCCTTGGCGCAGAAACGCTGGCCTGTCTCTGAAATGATGTCACTGTTAGAACATCCGGATTTCAACGAAGCCAGAAACGTCAGTGCCTTATTTTTTGCCCAACGCTACCTGCAAGCAAAAAAATAATGAGGAATTTCAGGTAAATTAATTTTCGAAACGGGTATTAAAGTTGCTATTTCGATACCCGTTTTTTACCCGTTTAAACAAATACGGCAATAAAAAATAATCACCTAAATAAAATAGGGTTTTATTTTATTCGTATAATTGCCAAATAACACTCCACAAAATTCATTTAGTTTATCAAAAATAATAAATAAACATATTTATTATTTTTCTTAGAATTAACTCCCATATAAAAGCATAATCCTCTTCGAAGAGTCACGTCCCTCAATTAACCCCATTGAAACAGAATAATTTTTTAATAAACGATCAGAGCCTAAATATATTTTAAGCTGGATAACGAATATTGACAGGCCATAGTGTAATCCTGCCCATCAGTCAATAAAACATGACGCATAGTTATGGCAAACAAGATAGGATCACGATTTACCTGAAGCCAATTGTTGATAATCCATTGATAATTAATTGGCAAAAAAAGCCCCATCAGAAAACTGACAGGACTTTTTCGTTATCTTTACTGCCTCAGAATCAATCAGAACAACTCATGGCTTTCGCCATTTTCAATGACTGTCGTTCCCACATCCGGCACAGCATATTCCGTCGGTTGTGTTCCCTCGATGAAATATTCTTTGCGGGTATTCCCGCCACCGTTGGGTAACTTGCCTGTCGCCCGATCAATCGTGACAGAGATAATACCGGCAGGCGGCTCCATCATTTTCTCAGGAACGCCTTCCAGCGCGGCTTTCATGAAATCATCCCAGATGGGTTGAGCTGTTTTCGCTCCACCTTCCCCTTTTAAGGCCGGAGTGCGTCCCAAACTTCTACTGTGTTCATCGAAACCAATCCAAGCCGTCGCGACCATATCCGGGCCATAACCGGAGAACCACGCATCTTTTGAGCTATTCGTCGTTCCCGTTTTACCGCCAATATCACGGCGCTTCAAATCACGGGCAGCACGCCAGCCTGTTCCCATCCAACCCGGTTCACCAAATATATTGGAGTTCAACGCATCGTGGATCAGAAACGCAAGCGGTGTACTGATAACATGAGGGGCATACTGCTGATCATCCACGCCAGCATGGGTCGAGACACTTTTGAGATCCGGTTGAGGTGGCAACGCCGAGTTTTGCGGAACATCGGAATGAGCCACATTCTCAATCGAATCTTCCGATAATTCGATGGAACGTACTGTATCCCCATAAATCACCGGAATGTTTTCGCATTGCGGACAGGCAATTTTAGGCTTAGTCTCAAACAACACTTTTCCGTCATCATTTTCAATTTTGCTGATGAAGTAAGGATCAACCAAATAACCGCCATTCGCCATCACCGCATAGCCGCGTACCAATTGCATCGGGGTAAAAGAAGGCGATCCCAGAGCTAAGGATTCTGTACGTACAACGTTTTCACCCGGCAAACCAAAACGCTTCAAATAATCAGCGGCATAATCGACACCCATTGCGCGCATGGCTCGAACCATGATCACGTTTTTGGATTGGCCCAATCCCTGACGCAGACGAATCGGCCCATCGTAAGTCGGAGGTGAATTTTTCGGACGCCAATCCGTCCCCGCCCCCGCATCCCAACGGCTGATAGGAGCATCATTCAGGAGTGATGATAATGTCAGCCCCTTATCCATCGCCGCGGTATACAGGAATGGCTTAATATTGGAACCGACCTGACGCAGTGATTGTGTCACTCGGTTAAATTTACTCAGCTCAAAATCAAATCCACCCACCAGCGCTTCTACCGCACCGTTTATCGGATTGATGGAAACCAAAGCGGCATTGACATCAGGGAGCTGCGCCAACCACCAGGTGTCATTGACTTTTCTCACCCAAATCTGCTCACCTGCCCGAATGACCTCATTGACGCTACGAGGTGTAGCGCCTTGCAGACTGTCAGTTTTGAACGGACGTGCCCAACGAACCCCAGCCATAGTCAGCTCAACTTTACTGCCATCCACCAGCATCGCTTCTGCCTGATTGGCGTTGGATGTTGTGACAACCGCCGGTATCAGAGGGCCGTATTTGGGCAAGGTTTTCAGCTTATCGATAACCTGCGCTTGACTCCATGCCGGTTGGCTGCTTTTCCATAACACTTCCTGCGCACCGCGATAACCATGACGAACATCATAATCAATCACATTGGAACGAACAGCATCAACAGCCGCCAATTGGGTCTTGCGCGTAATAGTGGTGTAAACCTTATAACCATCGGTATAAGCATTTTCGCCATAACGATTGATCATTTCCTGGCGTGCCATTTCAGTCAGGTAAGGCGCAGAGAAAACAATCTGTGGAGCGTGATAACGGGCGACCAGTTTTTCTGCTCTGGCTTCGTCATACTGGCGTCGGGTGATATATCCCTCTTCCAGCATCCGCCCCAGCACCACATTACGGCGGCTGACGGCCCGATCGTAGGAATAAAGCGGATTAAGCGTTGAAGGCGCCTTCGGCAATCCGGCAATCATCGCCATTTCACTCAACGTCAACTCATTAACATTCTTGCCAAAATAGACGTGAGCAGCAGCCCCGACCCCATAGGCACGATAACCGAGATAGAGCTTGTTGAGATATAACTCAAGGATTTCATCCTTCGTCAACAATTGTTCGATCTTAATTGCCAGAAATGCTTCTTTCGCCTTACGTATCAGCGTCTTCTCTGGGCTGAGGAAAAAGTTTCTCGCAAGCTGCTGAGTAATAGTACTCGCCCCTTGGGAAGCGTGCCCCGAAGTCATCACAACGGAAACCGCCCGGATAATCCCGATAGGGTCAACACCATGGTGCTCATAAAAACGACTATCTTCCGTGGCAATAAACGCTTTCACCATTAGAGGAGGCATTTCGGATAGGGTAAGAGGCAGACGACGTTTTTCACCATATTGGGCTATCAATTCGCCATCAGCACTGAACACCTGCATAGGTGTCTGTAACCGGACATCCTTCAAAGTCGCGACATCAGGCAACTGCGGCTCGATATATTTGTATAAACCAAAAATCGAGGCGGTTCCCAATAAAATGCAAACAACGATAAGGATCAAAAAATACTTTATGAACTTCACCTGAAATTTCTCACGCCATGTTAATCGGGCAGTTTATAAACGATTAGTACGTAGTATAAAAGGCAGTACGTTGTTGTATAAAAGGCTTAGTAGAAAGGACTTAGTATAAAGGCTATACAACACCATGGATATGACCTTTCATTAATACGGTTGTCATAAATAACGGCTTTCATGAACGACCGCTTTGCTTTGCTTTTAATACGGGTAGATAAATAGTAGATAAGGAGATCTCTACATGTATCCATCTAAATGGTATATCGGACTGGATATCCAAGATCATTACATTCGTGCTCTTGCAGCCACTAAACGTCGTGATGGCTGGCAACTTCGACATTGCTGGCAATATCGCTTATCGAACGAAATTATCTCAGGAGGACGGCTACAACATCCTGAAAAGTTGCTTCATATTTTAATGCAATGGAGACAAACATTACCTAAAAATATTAAATTGAGATTAGCTATCCCTGTTCAGCAAACCTTACAGCGGCAGATAGCCTTACCCAGCCATACTGTATTGCAGGAGCCAGAACTTGGCTGGTTTGTGCATGCCAACGCCGGAAAACAATTTCCTGTCAGCGATCTTGCATTGGACTACCGGGTTCATGGTCAGCAGGTTTGCATCAGTGCTACCCGCCAAAAAGATCTCAATCTCTGGCTGAATTTATTTGCAGATATCAATTTATCCCTTGATGTGATTGATATCTCTCCCTGTGCGTTACGTTATGTTGCCAAATGCGCCGGCGTTCCTGACGACTGTTGGCTGGTTCACAAACGCACGACAGATTGGCTATGGGTCGCCCCCGCCAATCATCCTTTTAGCTACGGGCTGGTGACGTCACAATCTCATCCCCATCTCACTCAAATCATCAGCCAGCTACCCATGACACCAGAAACTGAAGGTTATGCAGTTTATTACAGTGATGAAGAGCAACCTACATCAGTACCACCAGAGGGTGCTAATTTCTGGCAAATTTTGGCGGCATTTCGCCATTATCACCCCCCATTACCAGAGAAAATCAATGCATTCACCATTGCCGCAGGTTTGGCGCTCAGGCCGGATGACCAATGATACATCAAATCAATTTCTTACCTTGGCGACAAAAAAGGCTAAAGCGCAAATATCAGGCATGGGGTTTATTACTCTGCTTGCAACTCAGTGTATGGGCAACGGTTTTAGTGTTCATCTCTGCTCAGAAAACAAACCAACTTGAGCAATATCGTGGGAAATTAACGGAAATTAGGCATCAATTAGCTCAATTACAGCGAATTATTCAAGAAACAGATCAAGCGATGCTTCACCATAACCAACTGACGCAACAATTAAGGAAAAAACAGGTGTTCATGGAACAGAACCAACGGTATTTACAGTTATTTCGTCAACTTCCCCATGTGTTACCAGAAAAAAGCTGGCTCACCGCATTTAGCGACGACAGTGGACAGTTAATTTTTACTGCTCACAGCCAAAACTACGCGGATATCTCCGATTTGCTGGATAACCTGACAGACAACACTGAGCTTATCAATGTACAGCTGAAAAAAATGACCACAACTGAGGATTACCTTAAAGCCTTTACTATTGATGCAGATTGGTTGACAGGAGAATCCGATGGGAAATAACTACCTTGAATGGTTTCATCGACCTGCGTGGCTGTTGGTTCTCTTGCAGCAATTGTTTACCCTTCCATTACTATTGGGGTTTTATTTTCTTGTTTGGCAGGAAAATCAGTATGAAATTGATACTCTGCAAAACAATATTACGGAACAACAACACAGTACGAGACTATCTCAACAGCAATTGACTGAGTTGCCGCCCCTGTCTGATATTCAACAGAAAATCCAGAGGACAACCGCGGAGCTCGGCCAAAATAATCAAATTCCCCCTAAACACACTACTGTGCTCAAACGACTGCATTCGCCACTCATTCACTCCGGCAGTCAATTGATTGAATGGAAAACGCACAAAGAAAACAATCAAGTTTTCTGGCATATCATGCTGTCGCTGAATTATGTTCAATTTCTCCATTTCCTGAATGAAATTCAGCAATTGCAACCACCGTTATTGATCAAACATCTCACGATTACGCCTGCCGATGACTGGCTGACTGTCCGCATGGTTTTGTCAGATATTCCCCTGCCGGAAATGACTCAGCCAAACAGGATAAAACCAGACCCTGTTCATGAGGAGAAATCATGAACAGAAATGCTTTTATCCTGCTAGTCTTCCTGCTGCTACCTACTTTGAGTTTTTGTTTAGAAAAAAGCGCAGAGGAAGAACCAACTTTCGAAATGTCAGTGAGAAACCCATTCTTGCCTCCCATAACCCCAAAAGAGGACGATACTGATTTTTCTTTGGTCGAACATAATGAACAAGAACAGGAGATCGAATATCAAGCAATAGCCCTACAATATGCCGATGCAGGGCAGATTGCGGAACAATTACAGAAAAATCTTCCATCCCTGCTGACAAAATGGGGGAAGGTTGAACATGATCCTTTAACCAACAGTTTGATATTAGAAGATAAGTTTGATGCTATTACCCGTATCAAAAATTGGCTGAAAGAAGTCGATACCCCAAAACAGCAAGTACAGATTACTGCTCATATTGTTACCAGCAGCAGGGAAGCCCTGCATGAACTTGGCATTCATTGGGGCATGATCGCAGATCCACTGAATCGCTCAATGGGTCTAAATCGCTTGAATCTACATCAACCCGCAGGTATTCAGCGCCATCGATTAGTACTGAATACTGCCCGCATCCACTCAAGCCTGTTGGAAATGGAGCTGAGTGCACTGGAACAAGAAAACCAGCTCGATATTATTGCCAGCCCACGACTGACCGCTTCACATCAACAACCCGCCAGTATCAAACAAGGTTCAGACATTCCTTATGTTGTTCAACATAAGGGAAAGACAACCATTCAATTCAAAGAAGCGGTATTAGGTATGGAAGTTACCCCACATATTTTAAGGCAGGGGAAAATTCGACTGGCATTGAAAATTAGCCAGAACGCGCCCGGTTTTCCCATAAATCAGGGAGGAAATGAAAACCTGGCCATTGATAAACAAGAAATTATGACGCAGGTTACGGTCAGAAACGGGGAAACCTTGATTCTGGGCGGGATTTTTCAACAGAAAAAAGGCGCAAACCTGCAAAAAGTCCCCTACTTATCAGAAATTCCTCTATTAGGCTCATTATTTAACCAAAAAGGAGAACAACACAGCCGAAGAGAGCTCGTAATTTTTATTACACCTCAACTGAGCGATATTTAATCAAATAAAAAATATTCATTTTAAATCAACTGATTAATAAAGGTAATTGTACTTTTTTTGTCAGTTAGCCTACCATTTTTCTTGGTATGACCTGTTTATGGATTTGACGCTGAGAGTAATTTAGCATACAAGGATTAACTAATTGAGTGAGCAGGTCTAACATCACAAGTCAGGGTCTATACGTACTAGACTCTCAATCAACCCGCAAAGCATGAGCCAAATAACCGGGACTCGTGCCAGATTTATTTTATATAGTTGCAATACAGGTTGATGTGCTGAGATAATTTTCCTATCTGATCTCACATTCTCACTCATGAGGTTTCAGTTTAGGTCCCGCGGCTAATCTGATTGGCGGGGCGGGTTATCATTAACAAATAGTCTTAGTAATACCAAAAACATGGCAGAGAAACGCAATATCTTTCTGGTTGGGCCTATGGGTGCCGGCAAAAGCACTATTGGTCGTCAGTTAGCTCAGCAACTCAATATGGAGTTTTACGACTCTGATCAAGAAATTGAGCGACGTACCGGAGCTGACGTGGGCTGGGTATTTGATGTGGAAGGCGAAGAAGGCTTCCGCGACCGCGAAGAAAAAATAATTAACGAACTGACTGAAAAACAAGGCATCGTATTGGCTACCGGAGGGGGTTCCGTTAAATCAAAAGAAACCCGCAATCGCCTGTCTGCCCGTGGTGTGGTCGTCTATTTAGAAACAACCATCGAAAAACAGTTAGCTCGTACCCAGCGCGATAAAAAACGCCCTTTACTTCAAGTTGATGCACCAGCACGAGAAGTTTTAGAAAATTTGGCTGATGAGCGCAATCCTCTTTACGAGGAAATTGCTGACGTGACTATTCGTACGGATGAGCAAAGCGCCAAAGTCGTCGCTAACCAAATCATTGAATTACTGGAAAAAAACTGATTATAGCGAATCCGCACGGCGACAAACGATAAGGCGAAAGCTGATATGGAACAAGTGACTGTTACGTTAGGTGAAAGAAGCTACCCAATTACCATAGCCGAAGGGCTATTTTCTGACAATGAGGCGTTCAAGCCCCTGCAAGCCGGCCAGCAAGTCATGATAGTGACCAATGAAACGCTTGCTCCCCTGTATCTTGAACAGGTGAAATCCACATTGCAGAGAATAGATCTTCGGGTAAATGAAGTTATCTTGCCTGACGGTGAGCAGTACAAATCACTTTTTGTGCTTAATGACATCTTTTCCGCCCTGCTGGAAAATAATCATGGTCGTGACACAACACTTATCGCTCTCGGTGGTGGTGTAATCGGTGATATGACGGGATTTGCCGCAGCCAGCTATCAACGCGGCGTTCGTTTTATCCAAATACCCACCACGCTACTTTCTCAGGTTGACTCCTCTGTCGGTGGAAAAACAGGAGTCAACCACCCCCTCGGCAAAAACATGATAGGGGCTTTTTACCAGCCTGCATCTGTTGTTGTCGATCTCAATTGCTTGAAATCATTGCCTGCCCAAGAGTTATACTCAGGTCTGGCTGAAGTCATTAAATACGGCGTCATTCTGGACGGTGAATTCTTTCGTTGGCTTGAAGATAATATTGAGAAATTACTGGCTCTCGATAATCAATCAATGGCTTATTGCATTCGTCGCTGCTGTGAACTTAAAGCGTTAGTCGTAGCGGCAGATGAACAAGAACGCAGTGGAATGCGGGCGTTGTTAAACCTCGGCCATACCTTTGGACATGCGATTGAAGCTGAAATGGGTTATGGCGTCTGGCTGCATGGTCAGGCTGTTGCCGCCGGCATGGTGATGGCAGCACGGGCATCTGAACTTGTCGGCACATTCTCAAAACAAGAGACCCTGCGCATTATCCGTTTGCTTGAACGGGCAAAATTACCGATCAGCGGCCCTGCCGAAATGTCTCCTGATGCCTACCTTCCTCACATGATGCGTGATAAAAAAGTCTCCGCAGGAAAACTCCATCTCGTGCTACCCACAGCTATTGGGGAGGCAAAACTTCGTTCTGATATTGGGCAGGAAGTAATACTGGATGCCATTCGCCTATGTCAGCCATCCACCAGCTAATTCCACGATTTTATCCATAAATTTCAAGTTGCAGCTCAGTAGTGAGTGAAAGTCACTGTCAAAGCAGCAACTTGGAAGATGAAGGGAATATCGGGATGCGGCAAAATTCTCTCTGAGAATAAAAGCTGAATGATGAATCATTCTCTAGCTGTTATGCTATAAGATAGTTACATTATCAGACAGAACTTTATCGGTTTTAATTAGGTCAGGCTGCCAAACCTCTTAAATAACAATTGGCAGTATTATCTCTGTCGGGAGGGCATATGGACGAATTAAAATCAGAAAAAAAACAACAAACAGAAAACGAATTTAAGCCTGATACGTCTGATCGCAGCCCTCAGCGATCCAGAAAACAATCTAATCAACCCAAACTGGCTGTATCTCGTCAGCAAATGATGATTGGTGTTGGTATTCTGGTACTTTTGCTTCTGATTATTGCTATCAGTTCTGCATTAAAATCACCCACTGAACATGAAAAGCAGCAATCTTCAGATGCAACGGAAAAGAGTATCGATCTTTCTGGATCTTCTTCACTTTCCCCTGATACTCAAGGTAGTGAACAGCCTGAAGATAAAGCTCCCTCAGCCAATGAATCCTCAATCAATGGCTCTCGTGAAATCAGCCCGCCGCCAGTGAGCAGTACTCCAAGTAAAGATCTTGCTCCAGCATCCGGAACGGGTGGCTACAACCAGCGTATAGAATTGCCCGGTGACATCACTGATGCTTTGAATCAGCAGCAAAGCAACATCAATAACTCAGTACAAAAAAACCTGACGCCACCACAGGTCAAACCAACCACTACTCCGCCTGTTGAACAGAAAAAAATGGAGAAAATCACTCCTCCTAAAATAGAAAATAAGGGAAGCGAGGAAAGCCAGTCTAAGGCAGCGACTAAACCTATTACGGGCAATAATCAGGCCACCCACAATAATCACGTCAATACAAAAAGTGCAGGTGGTGACTTACTAAAAGCCCCGGCAAACCGATTCACTCTCCAACTGAGCAGCGCAAGCCGCTCCGATACCTTGATTGCTTTCGCGAAAAAACATAACCTTAATAATTACAAGGTTTATGAAACCAAACGTGACGGTAAGGCATGGTTTATCTTGATTCATGGTAACTACGGTTCAGTTTCTGATGCTAAAATAGCCATTTCCTCACTCCCTGCGGAAGTTCAGGCTAAAAAACCGTGGGTCAGAAAACTACAACAGGTTCAGCAAGATCTGAAAAGATAAAACTATTTTGATTAGGCGCTGATATGCTGTCCTAAACAGAGTACAATCTGCGGCTCTGAAATTATTGAATAACTAATTTGACGGCATGAAAAAAAAACGCGCTTTCTTAAAATGGGCCGGTGGAAAATACCCCTTGGTGGATGATATTAAACGTCATCTGCCAGAGGGCGATTGCTTGATTGAGCCATTTGTTGGCGCAGGCTCGGTATTTCTGAATACCGATTATGATTCTTACATTTTGTCAGATATCAATAGTGATCTGATCAATCTGTACGACACCGTAAAATCTCGTGCGGATGAGTTTATTAATCATGCCCGTCCATTATTTTCATCGGAATTTAACAGCTCCGAAAACTTCTATCGCCTGAGAGAAGAGTTCAACAAAAGCAAAGATCCCTTTCGTCGCAGTATGTTGTTTCTTTATCTCAACCGACACTGCTATAACGGTCTTTGCCGGTATAATTCACGAGGTGAGTTTAACGTCCCTTTCGGGCGCTATAAAAAACCTTATTTTCCTCAAGATGAACTTTACTGGTTTGCCGAAAAGTCCCAGAAGGCGACTTTTATCTGCCAACATTACGAAATCGCACTGAACAATGCGCCAAAAGGTTCGGTGGTTTATTGTGATCCCCCGTATGCGCCACTTTCGGCCACGGCTAATTTTACAGCCTACCATACAAATAGCTTTAACCTTCTTGATCAGGAAAAACTGGCACAAATCGCCTATTATCTCTCGTCTCAACAAGGCATTCCGGTACTCATTTCCAATCACGACACGCCGATGACACGAGATTGGTATCATCATGCTTCCCTTTACATTGTTAAAGCACGCCGGACAATCAGTAGAAATATTCTTGCCCGAAGTAAAGTTGATGAGCTTTTGGCGTTATACTGCCAGAAGTAAGTGAGGCTTCCTGTCCCTGAAATAACAGGGATAAAACAATGAATTGGAGAAGATAATAATGAAGAAAGACTTTCTGATCGCCCCATCCATTTTATCCGCAGATTTTGCCCGATTAGGTGAAGATACCGCTAAAGTTTTGGAAGCAGGCGCTGATGTTGTGCACTTTGATGTCATGGATAACCATTACGTGCCAAATTTGACTATTGGCCCAATGGTCTGCCAAGCGCTACGCGATTATGGTATCACCGCACCAATTGATGTTCACCTGATGGTAAAGCCGGTTGATCGCATTATCCCTGATTTTGCCAAGGCGGGTGCGACCTATATTACTTTCCATCCTGAAGCGAGCGAACATATCGATCGTACCCTACAGCTCATCAAGGAACATGGCTGTAAAGCTGGCTTGGTTTTCAATCCTGCTACACCTTTCAGCTACCTTGATTATGTATTGGATAAACTGGATGTGATTCTCCTGATGTCTGTTAACCCAGGCTTCGGCGGTCAGTCTTTCATCCCTGAGACACTGAACAAACTACGTCAAGTACGCAAAATCATTGATGACAGCGGGTACGATATCCGTCTTGAAGTTGATGGTGGCATTAAGCCTAATAATATTGCCGCGGCTGCTCAGGCTGGTGCTGATATGTTCGTTGCTGGCTCTGCTATTTTCAGCCAGCCGGATTATAAAGCCGTTGTTGATGAGATGCGTTGCGAATTATCAAAGGTAGCGTCATGACAAATAACGTTGTAGAAGGAATTCGTGCCATTGCATTTGATCTGGATGGCACACTGGTGGACAGTGCCAGCGGTCTGGCAGATGCGTTGGATCAAGCTCTGATTGCCAAGGGCTTGCCCGCTGCGGGCAAAGAGCGAGTTGCGATTTGGATAGGCAACGGGGCTGATGTCATGGTTGAACGCGCATTGAAATGGGCGGGTGTTGAACCTTCTGCTGAATTGCACCAAGAAACCCGCAAGCTGTTTGATGCATTTTATGAAACCAGCGTTACCACAGGCAGCCAACTATTTCCTCATGTAAAAGAGACATTGGCAGAACTGGCAAAACACAATTTGCCCATGGCGATTGTCACTAATAAACCCACTCCTTTTATTGCCCCATTGCTGGAATCATTGGGTATCAGTGAATACTTTTCATTGGTGTTGGGCGGTGATGATGTTAAAGAGAAGAAACCACATCCTGCACCGCTGTATCTAACAATGGGTATGTTTGGTCTACATAAAGAAGAATTGCTTTTTGTGGGTGATTCCCGTAATGATATTTTGGCAGCACAAGCAGCAGGCTGTCCTTGCATCGGTTTGACCTATGGATATAACTACGGAGAATCTATAGCATTAAGCCACCCAAATTATGTATTGGACCATTTTCCGGATCTACTCCCAACGATTGGACTATCCACTTTGAAACTATTATCCACTCTGAAAAGACAGGAAGCTTAATAAAATGAATGAACCCACTGTAATGAAATCGAACTCCCAAAAACCTATTGTATTCAGCGGTGCACAACCTTCCGGTGAATTGACCATCGGTAACTATATGGGGGCATTGCGTCAGTGGGTAAAAATGCAAGATGAATATGATTGTATCTACTGCATCGTTAACCAGCATGCCATTACCGTGCGCCAAGATCCCAATGAACTGAAAAAACGCACTCTGGATACGCTGGCGCTTTACCTTGCTTGTGGTATCGATCCAAAGAAAAGCACCATTTTTGTTCAGTCACATGTTCCACAACACACTCAATTGAGCTGGGTACTGAACTGCTACGCCTATTTCGGTGAACTTAGCCGTATGACTCAGTTTAAGGATAAATCTGCCCGTTATTCAGAAAATATTAATGCGGGCCTGTTTGATTATCCTGTCCTGATGGCCGCTGATATTTTGCTTTATCAGGCCAATCAGATCCCTGTGGGCATTGACCAGAAACAACATCTTGAGTTGACCCGTGATTTGGCACTGCGTTTTAACGCCTTATACGGTGATATCTTCACTGTCCCAGAGCCATTCATTCCAAAAGAGGGTGCTCGCGTGATGGCATTGCAAGATCCGGGCAAGAAAATGTCAAAGTCGGATGATAACCGCAGTAACTTCATTGCATTGCTTGAAGATCCAAAATCTGTCGCTAAGAAAATCAAACGTGCCGTTACAGATTCTGAAGAGCCACCCCGTGTACGTTATGATCTGGAAAATAAACCAGGTGTTTCTAACTTGTTGGATATTCTTGCTGGCGTAACAGGCAAAACTATCCCTGAGTTGGAAGCTGAGTTTGAAGGCAAAATGTATGGCCATTTAAAAGGGGCTGTTGCTGATGCCGTATGTGAAATGCTAACTGGCTTACAAGAGCGTTTCCACCATTTCCGTAATGATGAAGCATTGCTTAACCAAATCATGGCAGAAGGGGCAGCTAAAGCTCAGGCTCGTGCTCAGGCTACTTTGGATAAGGTTTATGAAGCTGTAGGACTTATCGCTCATCCGTAGTCACGTTATTCATCGCCAAAGGTGATCGATAGATCGCTTTTGGCTTTTTGTTAGAATTGTTTTTCTGAAATACACAATGTAAGAAACTGATTCTCATAGGGCCATTAATTGAAAAAATTCATTTCCCAAATAAGCGACGATTAAAATCTTCAATTTTTCCATACAATATTCGTTGCTGCATCTTCAGGTTCCAACTGGCAGATAACCCTGCTGCCCCCATTAAACGATGATATTCTTCTTCATCAAATGGGCTATGGAAAGCAATAGACACAGCCTCTTTAACAGAAATATCACTATTGCGGCTCAGTAATCTTATCGGTTCACTCACGCTGACAAAACCAGAAGAAATAACACGATATAGCCAACCACAATACCCACTGTCTTGCATGATGGCAGAAAAGTTATTAATTCCAGTAACATGATTGAGTTTATAACAAGGAGCGCGGGGCTGTGTGACCTGAATTAAGGCTTCTCCCCACTGAAATATATCCCCAATATAAACATTCTCTTCCGTCATGCCTTCTGTAGATAAGTTTTCACCAAACAATGGTGGTGAGAATAATTCCGTTAATTCAGGAAATTGCCTTTTCCAAAAGAGATAATGTTCCATAGGATAATGACAAAGTGCGCGATCAGGCCCACCATGAAAACGGGTTTCTGCCTGTTCATCACCTTCCAGACCAAGAGAGGTAAGCTGTAAACGGCCATTCACCAGCAGTTTGTTAATTGCACTGGAACCCAACTTTTCGGAGGATGTTATTTTGCCTCTATATACCTGTAGGTAATACATCTCTATCCCTCCTCAATAGACGAGTATAAATATTACCCTGCCCGAATAAACGCGGCAAGCCTCGCTTCAATTCACGATGGAGGGAGAGAATTCCCTCCAGTACAGACAAATGTTAAGCAGTGACAAACAGAAGGCATTAATTCCGGCCTTTGTAACCGTCTGTATAAGTGGCAGATATGGCTTCGGACATGGCCTTGAGCCATTTGGGTGAGGCGGCCTCGTTGTAAGCCTTACCTGCAAACCATGATTTTCTATGAATAGAATTCAGAAACTCATCGCTGTTGAAGTAACTTACACGTTTCTGCGCATCTTCCGGTGTCATTCCTGCTTCCCTGTCCTTTTTACCTAGTTGCCAGAACTGTTCAAAATAAGGTACAGAAAGCTGGATGCTATCGTATATTTTCGTACGGAAATTAGGGTCAAAATCGTCGTTAGAAGCATAAACGAAATGCTTGGCATTGCGTTCAGCACTACTTTTTGGCTGTGAGCATCCGACCATGAAAGAGGATACTATAAGGATCGTTACCATCATGACAGCGTTCTTTTTCATTATTGCGCCTTTAATCGTGAAACGGAAAGGATGCTAAGTCACAGAGAAGATAATAAGAAATAAAAATGCCGGTCACCACAGTGATCAGCATTATCAAGAGAGGGATTTTTTAGCACTTATTTAATTTTTTCTTCGTAACGTCTTGCAGCCTCATCCCAGTTAACGACATACCAGAATGCTTTAATGTAGTCGGGACGACGGTTCTGATACTTCAGATAATAAGCGTGTTCCCACACATCCAAACCCACAATCGGGTAACCAGAAGCGCCTGCGATCTCTTCACCCATAAGCGGGCTATCCTGATTGGCCGTTGAAACAACAGCCAGTTTGCCGTCTTCTTTCAACACCAACCATGCCCAGCCAGAACCAAAACGCGTGGCTGCCGCTTGTTCAAATTTTTCTTTGAAGCTATCGATACTCCCAAGGTCGCGCTCAATAGCCGCTTTCAAAACACCAGATAATTCAGTACCCAGTTTTAAGCCTTTCCAGAACAAGCTGTGGTTTGAGTGCCCACCTGCATTATTGCGAACAAAAGTGCGCTTATCAGCAGGCACTTTATCAAGATGCTGGACTAGGTCGTCAATATCCAGCCCGCTTAATTCAGGGAAAGCATCCAGAGCTGTATTCGTGTTATTGACATAAGTCTGATGGTGCTTGGTATGATGAATTTCCATCGTTTGTTTGTCGAAATGAGGCTCTAGAGCATCATAAGAGTAAGGCAGAGAAGGCAGTGAATAGCTCATGTCATATCTCCAGTTGTTTAGAATATATAAAACTCACACTTTGTAGACAGGATGATTATTATAGTGAATTGGACAATAATGAAAATGATTATCAATTCCATGTATTCACTATGGTTTCCTTTATAGGCTCGCGTTTCATACTAGAATTAAACTGAAAATCTAAACAAAATCGACTTTATGAAATTTTTAACTATAGATACAACTGACAACCTTACTTAACTTCACTCAATGACACTGCACTAAATGATCATTCCATGAAATTCATTCTCTCTATTGCGTGATCTTCCGCGCAAAAAAGAAACAAAAATTCTCCTTGCACTTTAGTTAACGTTGTTTTGACATAGTATTAACAATTGCAAGGAGATAAAAATATGACTCAAATAATCAAGCATCTTATTCCTGCTGATATTGCAGATACGGCCCTGATAAGCAAACAACAATATCGACAAGACTACCAATGGTCGCTACAAGACCCTGAAGGGTTTTGGGGTGAAAAAGGTAAAATAGTAGATTGGATAAAGCCCTACACGAAGGTCAAAAACACGTCTTTCGACCCAGGGCATATCAATATCCGCTGGTTTGAAGATGGAACACTGAATTTAAGTGCCAACTGTCTTGATCGCCATCTGGAAGAGCGTGGCGATCAAACCGCCATTATATGGGAAGGAGATAATCCAGCAGAATCCCGACACGTTACGTACCGCGAGTTACATCATGATGTCTGCCAGTTCACCAATGTTTTGAAAAAACTGGGCGTCAAAAAAGGCGATGTTGTTGCTATCTATATGCCTATGGTGCCAGAAGCCGCTGTTGCAATGCTGGCTTGTGCCCGCATAGGGGCAATCCACTCTGTGATTTTTGGTGGTTTTTCTCCGGATGCAATTTCAGGCAGAGTTATCGATTCTAATGCCAAGCTCGTTGTTACCGCAGATGAAGGTTTGAGGGCTGGCCGTACTATTCCATTGAAGAAAAATGTCGATGAGGCTCTGAGCAATCCTGCTGTGACGAGTGTCACTAATGTGGTTGTTTTCAAGCGTACTGGAAATGCTCACAACTGGCATGACGGTCGTGATTTATGGTGGCATGAGCTTATCGAAAATATCAGTTCAGATTGTCCTGTTGAAGAGATGAATGCTGAAGATCCGTTATTCATCCTTTATACCTCTGGTTCAACAGGTAAACCCAAAGGCGTTCTACACACAACTGGTGGTTATCTGGTCTATGCTTCTCTGACGTTCAAATACACGTTTGATTACCGCCCCGGAGAAATTTATTGGTGCACAGCCGATGTAGGCTGGGTAACAGGGCATAGCTATCTGCTCTATGGGCCATTGTCCTGCGGTGCCACTACCTTGATGTTTGAGGGCGTCCCCAACTATCCCGATGTTAATCGACTCTGTCAGGTTGTTGATAAGCATCAGGTTAATATTATTTATACTGCACCAACCGCCATCCGGGCGTTAATGGCCGAAGGCGATAAAGCCATAGAAGGAACACAACGTACATCATTACGCATCATGGGTACTGTCGGTGAGCCAATCAACCCGGAAGCATGGGAATGGTATTACCAAAAGATAGGTAATAGTAAGTGCCCTATCGTAGACACATGGTGGCAAACTGAAACAGGCGGATTCATGATTACGCCATTACCCGGTGCGACCGATCTCAAAGCAGGCTCCGCTACCCTGCCTTTTTTCGGTATCAGCCCGGCATTGGTCGATAATTCAGGGGAAATCTTAGAGGGAGAAAATGAAGGCAACCTCGTTATCACGGACTCCTGGCCTGCACAAGCACGTACTTTATTCGGCGATCATGAACGTTTCGAACAAACCTATTTTTCCACCTTTAAGGGAATGTATTTTAGTGGCGATGGTGCCCGACGTGATGAAGATGGCTATTACTGGATCACAGGCCGTGTCGATGATGTTCTGAATATTTCAGGTCATCGTTTGGGAACCGCAGAAATTGAATCAGCGTTGGTTGCACATCCCAAAATCGCTGAAGCGGCCGTTGTTGGTATTCCTCACCACATCAAAGGACAGGCTATTTATGCCTATGTCACGCTAATTCATGGTGAAGAACCTTCCCCTGAACTGTATACCGAAGTCAGAAATTGGGTTCGTAAAGAAATAGGCCCGATTGCAACACCCGATATTCTTCATTGGACAGATTCTCTCCCCAAAACGCGTTCCGGAAAGATCATGCGGCGTATTTTACGCAAAATTGCTTCTGGTGATACCAGTAACTTAGGAGATACCTCCACACTGGCTGATCCGGGAGTTGTTGAAAAACTGCTGGAAGAAAAACAATCCATAAAGATGTCGTAAAACATATATGCCGCCGCAAGGCGGCTTGAATGACGTATCGCCAAAAGTACATAACTGCTCAGGGACGCGGCTAATAGTCATGCATTCTCTCGGAAGCGGCTACCCGTATCTGGCATTCCATAATGTAACTTAAGGTGTGTCGTTTAAAATCAACAAGGAGATACTCTGATGAATACTGATATTTATCAAGAGATTGAAAATAATCCCCGCTTTAAGGAGTTGATTAAAAAGCGAGGACGTTTTGCCTGGTTGTTATCCATCATTATGTTAATGCTTTATGTTGGTTTTATTTTCCTTATTGCCTTTGCGCCTGAATGGCTTGGAACACCTCTCGATGAAAGCACGAGTATGACTCGCGGTATCCCTGTAGGCATTGGGATTATCTTTGTTTCTTTCATATTGACGGGGATTTATGTTGTGCGGGCAAATGGTGAATTCGATCGTCTGACATCCACTATTCTCAATGAGGTGAGAAAATGAAAAAAATTGTATTGTTAGCAATACCGCTATTTTCTTCCCTCTTTCCTATCTTAGCGCAAGCAGATGCCATTTCAGGTAATGTAGAAAAACAACCTCTGAATATTCAAGCTATTGTCATGTTTATGTTATTCGTCGGGTTAACGCTTTTCATTACTTATTGGGCCTCAAAACGGACTATTTCACGCTCAGATTATTATACCGCTGGTGGGCGTATTACCGGTTTCCAAAATGGAATGGCAATAGCGGGTGACTATATGTCAGCAGCCTCTTTTCTGGGCATTTCTGCGCTAGTTTATACCTCCGGTTATGATGGGTTGATCTATTCCATAGGCTTCCTCGTTGGCTGGCCAATTATTCTCTTCCTCATTGCTGAACGATTAAGAAATCTAGGGCGTTACACCTTTGCAGATGTTGCTTCTTATCGACTAAAGCAACGTCCTATCCGCACGTTGTCCGCAATGGGTTCACTGGTTGTTGTCGCGTTATATCTGATAGCCCAGATGGTAGGGGCAGGAAAACTTATCGAATTGCTATTTGGGTTGAACTACCACGTTGCGGTTGTTTTGGTCGGTATTCTAATGGTGCTTTATGTACTGTTTGGAGGGATGCTGGCAACAACATGGGTTCAGATTATCAAAGCAATCCTGCTGCTGGCAGGAGCAACATTTATGGCTCTGATGGTCATGAAAACAGTAAATTTCAATTTCAATGATCTGTTTAAAGAAGCCATTGCTGTACATTCCCTTGGGCCTGCAATCATGAGTCCCGGCGGATTGGTATCTGATCCTGTATCCGCTCTCTCTTTAGGGCTGGCATTAATGTTCGGTACTGCCGGATTGCCGCATATCATCATGCGATTTTTTACTGTTAATGATGCCAAAGAAGCCCGTAAAAGTGTTTTCTATGCTACTGGTTTTATTGGTTATTTTTATATACTGACGTTCATTATCGGGTTTGGTGCAATCTTATTGGTCGGTGCTAACCCTTCATTCAAAGATGAAACTGGTGCATTAATTGGTGGCACGAATATGGCTGCTGTCCATCTGGCAAGTGCCGTTGGCGGTGATTTCTTTCTTGGCTTTATCTCTGCTGTTGCTTTTGCCACTATTTTGGCTGTCGTTGCCGGATTAACGCTAGCCGGAGCCTCAGCGGTTTCCCATGATCTCTATGCCAATGTCATTAAACAGGGTCAGGCTAATGAACGTGATGAGCTGAGAGTGTCAAAAATTACTGTCGTTATTTTGGGTATCGTTGCTATCGGGTTGGGAATTTTATTTGAAAAGCAAAATATAGCCTTTATGGTTGGCTTGGCTTTTTCCATTGCTGCAAGCTGCAATTTCCCCATTATTTTACTGTCGATGTACTGGAGCAAGCTGACAACACGAGGAGCTTTAGTTGGCGGATGGTTGGGATTAATAACAGCCGTTGTATTAATGATCCTTGGCCCCACAATCTGGGTCGGTATTCTTGGCCATGAAAAGCCGATTTATCCTTATGAATATCCTGCTCTATTTTCTATGTTCATAGCATTTATCGGGGCGTGGTTATTTTCGATCACTGATACATCGAAACAAGGCCAACAAGAAAGGGAAATGTTTCGTCGCCAGTTTATTCGTTCACAAACGGGGATTGGAATTGAGCAAGGAAAAGCACATTAAGCTAACAGATTAAGTTGATCTTAAAATACGATATTTAATTTTCCCTAAATGCAAAAAAGCCATCCGGTTAAGGATGGCTTTTCTGACGTATTGAATGTCTGGCAGTGCCCTACTCTCACATGGGGAGACCCCACACTACCATCGGCGCTACGGCGTTTCACTGCTGAGTTCGGCATGGGGTCAGGTGGGACCACCGCGCTATTGCCGCCAGACAAATCCTGTATTCAATCCCGAACAAGCTGCTGTCTGTAGTTGAAACTGTTACTCTCGCACGCCCAAAACACCTTCGGTGTTGTCAGGTTAAGCCG
>NZ_LFCV01000019.1 GCF_001037465.1 Xenorhabdus khoisanae | reverse complement strand
GTATCAAACTAGCGCGTTGTAAAAAACATAAATACCCTGGTTACTGCGTATAAATAATTTTGTACCAAGTGAATTTTCAAGTTCCCGAATCGATTTAGTTAAGGCAGGCTGCGAGAGTGACAAAAACCGACTGGCAGCCCTGATACTGCCATGACGGTTGATTTCAACAAAAGCACGTAGTTGATTGAGTTTTATTGGTGTCGCCATTTTTCTCTCTTACGATAACTTTTACTTATATAGGTAAAGTTAATTGTATCTTATTTAAATTGAATTTATTGTCTACATTATAAAATAGAAATAAAGTGGTTATGGATTAAAGTTTCAATAAATATTTTTTGATTATTAATCTGAGGAAGGAAAATAATTAAAATAAAAATAATTCAATCTATTAACTCAAACTAATATGTATGAAATAAACCAAATAAATTCCATCCTGTTCGATAACTATATCTAATAAATTTCAAATTTCCACGCCGTAGTAAAGAAACAAATCTTTGATCACATAAATAATGATGTGACTGAACGTAGCCAGCAAAACAGCAAATTGAAAAATGGGGAATAAAAGAGAGCATTATTATGGGTATTTTACTAAACGAATCTATTCAGCAAATTACTGAACAATTACAAAATTGGCGTCGTGATTTCCACCATTTTGCCGAATCCGGCTGGTTCGAATTCAGAACCGCAACGATTGTGGCAGATGAATTACACCGTTTGGGTTATAGCCTGAAAATGGGTAAAGAGGTTATCAAAGCAGAAGCCAGAATGGGGCTACCTTCAGAGCAGGCATTGCAGGAGCAGGAACAACGTGCGATTAAGCAGGGCGCTTTGGTTGAGTGGCTTCCTCATTTTTCGGGTGGGTTCACAGGCATTGTTGCGACACTCGATACAGGAAAACCCGGGTCAACACTGGCTTTTCGGGTTGATATGGATGCCCTTGATCTGAATGAGGATCAAACCCATATTCACCGCCCTTACGCTGAAGGTTTTTCCTCCTGCAACGCACATATGATGCATGCCTGTGGTCATGATGGTCACACAGCAATCGGCTTAGGTCTCGCACATATATTGAAAAAACACCAAAGCCAACTGACCGGAAAAATTAAACTGATTTTTCAACCTGCGGAAGAAGGAACCCGGGGTGCAAAATCCATGGTGGAAGCGGGCGTCGTCGATGATGTTGATTTCTTTATCGCGATCCATCTTGGCCTTAGTGTACCTCAAGGGGAATTGGTCTGCGGCTGTGATAACTTTCTTGCCACCACCAAAATCGATGTTACCTATCGTGGTGTTTCGGCCCATTCTGGCGCGAAACCAGAAGAGGGTAAAAATGCCTTATTAGCTGCGGCTCAGGCAGCTCTGGGATTGCATGCAATTCCTCGCCACAGCGAAGGCAGTTCACGCATTAACGTCGGAGTGCTACAGGCAGGCATTGGCCGTAACGTTATTCCTGACTACGCATTAATGAAAATAGAGACTCGTGGAAAAACCAACGAGATCAATGAGTTCATCTACCATCAAACTCTCAGCATTATTGAAGGCGCTGCCAAAATGCAGAGTGTTGAATATGAAATAAAGCTAATGGGCGCCGCGCAAAGTAGCCTGCCTAGCCCGGTCTGGGTCGATTTCATTTATCAACAAACTCAGAAAAATACTCCAGAGCTTTCCTCTGTTGTCAAAAGCCTCCAACAACCCGCAGGTTCGGAGGATGCGACCTATTTTATGGAACGGGTTAAAGCAAATGGCGGTCAGGCTACTTACCTCATTTTCGGTACAGAGCTCAGTGCCGGTCATCATAATGAACGGTTTGACTTTGATGAGAACGTGATGAAAACCGCTGTGAAAACACTGGCCACTATTGCCCTTCATCTGCCTGATTTCGAAACGACATGATTAAAAAATAATAACGACAGCAAACACACGAAGGAAAAAACCATGAGTGAAACAACTATCCCTGCCAATAAGAGCCCAGGACGTATTCTTGGTTGGATCGAAAGAGTTGGAAATAAAATACCTAATCCTTTTGTTTTATTCGTTTATTTAACCGCTGTTTTAATGATAGCGACGGCTATTTTTTCTTGGTTTGATTTGGTTGTAAAAAATCCGACAAATGGAGAACTCGTCAGAGTTAAAAATTTACTTGGCGCTGAGGGGTTACAGTGGATTTTGCCGAATATCGTTAAAAACTTCAGTAGCTTTACACCACTTGGCGCAATATTAGCGTTAGTCATTGGCGCGGGACTTGCAGAAAAAGTCGGCCTGCTGCAATCCCTGATGTATAAGATGGCTTCAGGCATTAATAAACGTTATGCCAGCTATATGGTGCTATTTATCGCCTTTTTCAGCCATATTTCATCGGATGCTGCGCTTGTTATCATGCCACCGTTAGGAGCGTTAATATTTATTGCCGTTGGTCGTCATCCCGTTGCTGGTTTACTGGCCGCTATTGCGGGTGTTGCGTCAGGATTTACGGCGAATTTATTGATCGTCACGACCGATGTTCTGCTATCTGGTATCAGTACCGAAGCGGCTAAAATACTCGATCCCAACTTACAAGTCAGTGTCATTGATAACTGGTATTTTATGGCAACCTCCGTGATTGTACTGACGATTGCCGGGGCTATCTTAACGGATAAATTTGTTGAGCCACGTCTCCCCGCATGGAAAGGCGGTCACAATGAGAAGCTGGAAAAGCTCACGTCACAACAAAATCGTGGGCTGCTGATGAGTGGTTTGTCTGCGCTGGTTTTCATTGGTATTACAGCGCTGCTGGTCGTCCCTGAAAATGGATTACTGCGTGATCCACAGACTGGAACAATCATTCCATCGCCATTTATAAAAGGGATTGTGCCGGTTATCATTCTGTTTTTCTTCGTTGTTTCGATTACATATGGTGTTTCGACAAAACAGATAAAAAAGCCCAATGATATTCCTGAGCTGCTTGTTGATCCCATGAAAAGCATGGCGGGTTTTATCATCATGGTTTTCCCTCTGGCCCAATTTGTTGCTTTCTTTAACTGGAGCAATATGGGTAAATTTATGGCAATAGGGCTGACTGACATATTAGAAACACTGGGCATGACAGGTGTTCCCGCTTTCATCGGCTTAATGTTTTTGTCTTCTTTCCTGTGTATGTTTATCGCGAGCGGCTCTGCCATTTGGTCAATTCTGGCCCCTATTTTTGTACCGATGTTTGTCTTGCTTGGTTTTCACCCTGCTTTTGCGCAAATTATCTTCCGTATTTCTGATTCCGCCGTATTACCTTTAGCACCGTTGTCTCCTTTTCTGCCGCTCTTTTTGGGATTTCTTCAGCATTATTATAAAGATGCAAAATTAGGCACTTATTACACGTTAATTCTGCCTTATCCTCTGGTGTTTTATGCTGTCTGGATAGTGCTATTAATAGGATGGTATTTTGCTGGATTGCCGATTGGGCCGGGGGTTTATCCAATATTGTAGTCATTTCCATTAAAGGGATTGCCGGATGATTTGTCGGTGTATTTTGATTTTATCCCCTCTAGGGGATATTTATGTTTCATCCTTTTGAAGGGATATTTATGAAGATCAAACAGTTGCTGTAGCAATTCAGGATCAACGTAAAAAAATGCGCCTGACAGGGTTGGAATGAATCAAGCTACCGTCTCCGGGTTTGAGAACAACCCAGAGAAAAGTAAGCTGGAAACTTTGTTTAAGTTACTCTCCTCACGCCATATTTTTGTAACCGAAATTGAGTTGAAAACCACAAGCTTTTGCATAGCTTAGTAGGGTATTCAATGTTGGATTACTTTTCCCTTTTTCCAGTCGGGAAATATTACTCTCTTTAGTACCCATCCTCTCTGCTACTTGTTGTTGAGTCAAACCTGCTTCTTTACGCATACTCAGCAAAGTGTTGATCAGTTCAAACTCAGGTTCCAGCTCATCATAAGCTTGCTTAACCTCTGGGTTTTGTAATGCCTTAATTTTAAGAGTATGTAATTTGTTCATTTTTCACCTCTTTCATGCGATTTTTAGCCAGGAGTAAATCTTTCTTGGGAGTTTTTGAATCCTTCTTAACAAAAACATGCAGAATGTGGATATTAGGGCCATCAAGGTAACAAAACAAACCACGGCCTATCCCTTCTTTGGATTTTGCCCGTATCTCGAACAAACCATCTCCCATAGGCTCCGTGTGTGGAGCGCCAAGGTTAGCGCCATGCTTTTCCATTAGTTCGAGCAACCTTAATATTTTTGCCTGAATTTTTGGAGGCATATTAAGTATGCTCTTTTCTATTCCTTGGTAAAAATTGATATTCCAGTTCATTTTCATCCCTTTATATTATCGTATATGATAAGTTGGCAAAAATCAATATTGTCTTATTAAACTTCGGAAATTTTATTTTCTATATGCTGAGTATTTTATAGCAATAAATTCTGGTGTTTTACGGATTTAAGTAAATTAATAAAAATGGCGGAGTAGTATGCTTTATAATTTCCATTAATAAGGAGGGGGATTACATCGCCTTTTCATTACCAATTAAAATAATATCACTTTATTTTCACTCGATTAAATAGCGGTTTAAATAACATATCAAATAAAGTCTTGAACTAATTCATTCTCTTAAAGAAAAATAATTACTTATTCCTTTACTATAAAAGTTGGCAACTTTCATATCACTGTATACCACGACCGACCAAAAAAAAATTGATTGTAAAGAGTTAGACTGAAAGCCGGGTGAAAATGGCAAAGCTGGAATACCTAACAGTCATTGTAAAAATGGTGGTAACGCTAACCCCGATGAGAAACTGAAATAATATAGTGTTAAGGAAAAATAGGATTGAAAAGTGATTGCTTAGGTTATCACTTTTCAATCATAAAAAATCTATTAACGAAAAACGTTATGTTTTTTGTTAAGTAGTTATGTTTATTTTTTATTCCATCATCCTGATAATGAATTCTTAATTCCAATATAGGAATGCGTTTTCTGCATGCCGCATCTTTCATTTGCATTTCATCAAAAGTTAAAAAAATGTAAATATTTATTCAAAACTGCCTCCTATATCAACATCATCACCGATGTATTTCTGCGCCTGATAAAAATGATCATCGCACCACTGGTATTTGCCACGATTGTTACCGGGCTTATGTCAATCGGCGGGTCATCTTCTGTCGGGCGCATCACCATCAAAGCGATGGTATGGTTTATTATCGCGGGGTTAGCTGTGTTTGCTGCCATTGCCTCCGCCGTTACTGTGCAAGGTTTGGGATTGTTGTATAACTACGGCAAACTGATAGGGCTTTTCTACCTCGGCCTATCCCAAAACCATGAACGCACTGGATCGTTTTGGTGTCCCGAAAAAAATCTCCAGTTTTGTATTACCATTGGGCTACTCCTTTAATCTGGACGGCTCAATGATGTACCAATCTTTTGCGGTACTTTAACCTCTATAAAAAATGGGGAGGCTACTGACTGGCGGGTTAACTTTAGAGAGGCAACTAAATAGGGCTATGCATATAGAGTAGAGCTTGTAGTAGGTATTGTATAAAATGTTTTAAACATTACATAAGAGAGCATGAAACTATGAGTTCACTCACACTGAGAAAGGCTCTAAGTGTGTTAGCTAAATCATCATCGTTTTCAGTTGCGACGCTTACAAACCGACGCAGAGATGTACTTGATGAACTTAAGCAACAACTCTTTGTTGAGCAGAAAATTGAATCAGATCTTAAAAAGTGCCTGAATTCTCTGAGTAATAGAGAAATTATTTTTCTATGTGGTAGCAGTGGTGATGGTAAATCAGAAATTCTTACCCGTTGCTATGGACATTATAAGAATAAGTATGATTTCCATCTTGATGCTACTCATAGTTTTGCCCCTCATCAGTCGGCAATAGAGACGCTTGATAAACTTTTTGATACACATAAAGAAGGTAATCGCCCATTAGTATTGGGTATTAATACAGGGATGCTTGCCAATTTCTCAATGGAAGGTTCAGAGCGTCACCACGAAATTAAAGCCGCTATTGATTATTTTTTTAATGATAATTCTAACGCTCAAACTCCCTACCATATAGATGGATGTTATTTTTTCGATTTTGAACATTATCCTAAGTTTCAGTTTAATGAAGGAAAAAACTACTCATCTTTTGCTAAGGAATTGATTACCCAGCTGACTGAGCCTAATGAAGAAAATTTATTTTATGTCATAGCTAACAATGATGAACAAGCTGGCCGTGATCTACGGATTGTTGCCAATTTTAAATTACTGAGCATGCCTAGCGTACAAGATGTCATCATTACACAGCTGTTTAAAACCCGTTTGATGAAAGATCAGTTTGTTACGGTTCGAGCATTACTCGATTTACTTCATCATTTACTGCTCGGGCCTGGTTATTTATTTGATAATCTTTTTGTTGGTGAAGAAAATGAGTTAGTGCAAAGAATGGCTGATTTTGATCCAGCCAGTTTACATACATATGAATTAGACCAGTTTATTCTGCGTTATGAGTTAGGATTACCTGATTCTGATTTAGATGAGTTCTTGAAGGCATTGGCCCAGGAACATATTTATTTTGATAGACATGAGGTAAAGCAGGGAGATGCGGCATCACTGATTCGTTTATTTTGTTTGTTACAAGCAGATGACTTTGGGAATAACTATTATCAGAAATTTGTACTGTTTTTTCAGGAAAACTTGCTGGAAAAATATTCTGATATTTGGCACTTACATGCAAATTATACCGGTGAGCATGCCCAAAAAATGGAGTTACGTCGCTTCTATTCTTCGGTACTGATAGCAGGTATACAGCGCTATGCTAATCGTAAAGCCCCTGAATTGACTACCAGCAAAGATGAGCTATTTCTGGGCGTATTTGGTTCAATAAAGGTTACTGCACCAGTGGTTCTTAAAGGAGACTATGATGCGATCTTAAATAAGAATATTACGAAGCCTGCTTATTTTGATGCTCATCTTAAAATTGATGATCATGCACTGAAACCAATAAGTATTAATCTGAATTTATTTGAACTACTTAGCAAGCTTAATAACGGATATCGCCCTAATAAATATGATAAAAATGCCATAGTTTTATTAGATGAAATTGTGGATCAGATCACCGAGCAGGCAAAATTAAGTTCATCTCTTAAATTTTATGATGGCAGGAAAACTTATATCGCCAAGAAAGATGATGACATGATTACCATCAGTGGTATGAGTGGAGTAGCCTAATGTATCCTATAAAAGAAAATTTAGAAGTTGGTAATAATCAATTAGATAGCTATCTTCCTGTTCGTAACAAGAATAATGCTTTCGACTGGAATGTAGTGACTGGGTTAGTTTTGAGTTACGCCCTAAAACGCCAGATCAAGGAGTATGATTTTGAACAGTTCAAAAAAGACTGTAAAGAATATTTACTTATGCAGCTTGATGAGCCTGCATTTTGGTCTGTATTGGAGCGTATGTACTTTGCTAATAAAGATATTTTTAAAATATCCCCTCTTTTTTTATTGTTTTATGCTCAATTTAGTGGAACTGGTTCAGGTAAAAGTACTCTCGGAGCAGCAAACTGGCGTTTAGGGGCTCTCTTTGCCAACTTGATGGGAAACTTTAGTCTCGAAAACCCATTACGTGATCGTCTTAATTTTCTTGAACAACATATGCTTGTTGTATTGGAAAAGAACTTACGACTATTAGGTAAAGGCCCATTTGCTGAAGAGCAACCCTATTTGCCTTATTTAGTGAAATGCTTTCAGCAAGATCTTGAGTTCTTAGCTGAGCATCCTCAATATTTACTAAAAGAGCTTGGCAATATGCTTCGTTTGTATGCCTTTACCTACTGTGCTCAGTTGGCATTAAATATAGAAGATTGGCGACGTGGCGAGCCTAAAAGCAAATCTTTGTATTTTATTTTGGATACAGAAAAAGCCAGCTCAGAAAGGGAAAAAGTAAAACGTTTTGGCTATAAGCTCCTTGAAGGTGAACAAGAGAAGCTATTTCCTATTCTTTCTGCACTTGAGGTTTTGCAATGGCATGAAACAGTGGGGAGAAAACGCCCTTTATGGCAGATTTATCAAGATGTTTTAGCTTACCCAGAACAAGCTACGATTTTGTCTCGTATGAATAGTTACCTCAAAGATTTTATTAACGATCGACGTCTTCCAGAAAGAGAGTCTGCTTTAAGTATTGAAAGTGCTTTTGATCAACTTTTATTCGTAGCTAAGGAACAATTTCTTGATAAAAAAACAACTCGTTTAGGTATTAATCGTAAATATGTTAAGGAACTAGAAAGCGAAATTTGTTCTGGTTTTATTCAAGCCCGTGGGCGAGCAGGAAAAGTTTTAGTGCTTAATCAGGATCGACTTTTGTTGTTAACTAATCTTTCCATTGGAAAAAATGAAAAATTGCGTCTTCATGAGTTATTACGCTGTTTTGAGCAACGTGGTTTTTACCTTGATAACCAATCTTCTTTATCTTTGGTTGCCTTTTACGAGCGGATGGGAAATGTGGAACGCATGAGTGATAGTGGAGACGCCGTTTATGTCCGTAAGACAGTATGAAACTTTTCTGGCTCAATCTTTTCTTGAATGGGTGGACAATTTCATCCAGCCAGGTGAGCGTTATCAATTTAAATCACCGGATACTGATAATGCCTTAAAACTTTACCAGGCTTTTGTAGCTTTATCTGACGGACATACTTTTGAGTTACCTTTAGGTGAACAGCAAACTAAACAATTAATACCTTGTATTCACTGTCGTGATGGTATTCAGTTAATCCCAGTTTTACAAGGCGAAGGGGATCTGGCATTTACTGAAAATTATATATCTCATCTTCGTGACAGAGTGTCTGGTCGTGATGATATCTTTGCTAAATCTGCGCTGTTGATCATTCATAACAGTATGTTAGATACATTACTAAACAGTACTAAAGACTTGGCAGCACCAGAAGCTATATGGCATCCGGAAAAATTTAGTAAAAAGATAGAAGATTTGATTGCGCCGGGAAATAAAGGGTATGAATTATCTCGCTGCTTATTGGATGATCAATTGGCAATGATCCTTGAGGAAGGTGCCACAGTATTCGGTTTTGCTCCACT
The DNA here is from genome assembly GCF_001037465.1 of Xenorhabdus khoisanae. Lineage (GTDB taxonomy): Bacteria > Pseudomonadota > Gammaproteobacteria > Enterobacterales > Enterobacteriaceae > Xenorhabdus > Xenorhabdus khoisanae. The sequence goes on along the minus strand of NZ_LFCV01000019.1, from coordinate 16,555 downwards.
TTATCGTTCATTGGAGAATGGCCTTTTAGAATTTTCAGAGTTAGGGTTATTTAATGATCCGACCATAACAAGTATGGATATTACAAAAGGACAGATCCGAAGACGACTTGATGAAAACCGTAAGTTGTATAGCTCTATTAAAGATAGTGTTGAACGTTATGGTGACCAACTTGAAAGTGTATTGACTGAATTTAGCCCGAAATTCATTCAAGAGCATTTTGAAGAAAAAAATGATTGGCAGTCGCTTGATTTCTCGATTTATTTTCAAGAAAAGAAAGATTGCCAAGTACAAAGTTTGCGATTTGAAGCAGTTACAGCACCTAGCGATACTTTTGTTTGGCAACGAACAAAAAGTGAGACAAAGGCGGGACAAAGAGATATCAGCTTATTAGTTCAAGTTCCGGTAGCTCAACAGCTTGTGGAGCTGAATTTTTCTTTCTTAGGTAATGACCTGCAAGATAGCCAAATAAAAATCACGCATAACAAAAGCCTAAAAAATCAGCAAGTTTGGTCGATAAATCGTGCGGGAGGGAAATATTCTCGTATGAAAGTCGCGATTCCTTTTAATGGACAGCCGAGCTTTCTTAGTTTGGAGCTGATTAATCGGGATAATCGGGCAGAAGAATACAAGTTTAGAATATTAATAATTGAGCAAAATAGCTTTTATCTTGATGAGATTAAAACTAACTATCGTATTGAACCTGGTAAACAACAAATTACTCTTCAACTGGAAGAAAACCAATTACGCATTGCACAAAGTAGTGACAATGTTTGTAGATTGGAGGGGGATGAGAACGAGGTTGATATTCATAAGTTCTCGATAGTCGATTTTGAAACATTGGCGAATCAGAGTGAGTTAATTAATTTTAAACTCATTTCGGGTGAAAATAGTCTGACAATTAATGTTGAAGGCCCCGGCGCAGAAGAAAAGATCACGCTGCCATTACTTTTTGATCAAAGTCGTTTTGCTAACTTACGCAAAGAAGAAGGGAATGCTGAATATAACCGTGCTAAGCGACGAGTTATATTTGACAATATTGAACATACGGTAGTTGGTATTCGTTTGCAGTTGTTAGGAATGGAAGCAGAGATGGTGGATAATGGTCTGCTTTATGTTCCTGCTTCTGGTGAAGCATACGAACTGGATAAATTGCGCGCAGTAAATGTAGCATTGTGTGATGCATATAGAGCTTTATTTATCTACTATCAGCAGCGTAAAACTCTACCTAGTTTAGTTGCGTGGTCTGATGAATATCGTTGTCTGGTAGCCGCTGTACTGGATTCATTTGAAATAGCATTGGGTGATATTAGCCTGAATAAGGTGCTTAATGATGACGAAAAGAGCCTGTTACGTTTGGGAATTCACTGTAACGAAAATAATGAACGTCTCTCCCCATTACACCCCTTGGTATTAGCGTATCATTTACAATTAGTTGAAGAATGTGATGATTCATTTCCGGAGTTACCTGACGTCACTCTTGATCGTTTGGTAGCTTCTGGATTAATGCCTTTTGTTTACCATAGTGAGCATGAGTTTGCTCAATTACAACCAGTCAAAGAAAATAGCTTCTGGATAGATGTTGTTCCTCAGCGTTTAGTCAGTCATGATTATGTTAAACGGCTGGTACGAGATAAACTCAACGAATTTACTCATGCCTACTCCAGACTATTCAGTGAAGCAGGCAATAGTACTTTAATAGTCAATGCAATTAATCAAGGCATTGCAAAAGAGCTATTTTTGGGACTCGTCGATTATTTCAAGCAGAAAAAAGAAGACGCAACAGCTATTCATGTCAATTTTTATGATGAGCAGTTGATGCAAAATGACTTTGATCTTTTTGCTGAAATGGGATCCTATGATGATCTTAAAAATTGGTTGGGATTGAAACGAGAAGATGCAGATCTGTTGATTGATTTGATTCGTAGTCGTCTCACTTTTAGTAAATTCTCAATACCAGCAGATAATGAAAATTTAGCTTATGCTCATTTAGCATTTTTCAGTAACAATGCTCCTGTTGATTGTCGTTTTGTTGATATGAATAAGGCACTGAGTGGTGTGCTCTGTAATGGATTACTTGCCGGAGAAGGAGCAGAAACTCTAGAAGATGCTTATTTTACTGCCTTTGGTTTGCGTCAGGTTGATGTCGAGTCATACCGAGCTTTGCGCATAGCCCGTTTGTTAGGCATGTTATGGCAACCTGCCCGCCAAAGTAATACTCAGTATTTAGGGCTGGGAATTGGATTAGCTGTTAGCGCTGATTTCAAAGAATTGCTTACTCGTTCTTATAATAGTTCTTTGTGGACAACGGTTATTGACCCTAAGGTTACCCTAGATTTTTTCACTAGCCAAAAAGACGTAGTATTGATCCATTACTCAGATCAATACACCAGTTGTACTGGATACGATGCTGTAACTGTGACTAAACAGGTAGATCTTTTCCAGCGTTTACTCAGTATGGAAGATGGTGATGGGAAAGAGTATAGGGTAGGCAGTGATCGACTACTTTCTGAGTTCAATGCGTTCAATGGTGAATGGTTACTAAAAATGTTACGTTCTACCGATAAAGAACGTAAAGAAAAGCACGGCATTATTGGTGCCTACAAATTTGTTCAGGCAATGTTACGGCGTTCCGATATTTGTTGGATTCCACTTTCTGTAGCTGAAATGATACGAGTATCCGGTAATATTGGCTTGAAAATGAGCGAAAGTGAGTTTTCCCGTAATTTACAGGGATACCGTAAGGGAGCCATTTCAGATGACGTATTATTCGTTGGCTTCAAAGGTGACAAACTCTATCTACTTCCTTTAGAAGTGAAGACGGGGAGCCGTCCGGACTATCGTTATGCAGGTCAGCAAGCTAGTGAGCTTAGACGTTACTTGCAAGAAGATTTACTGGGTAAAGATACTATGGCGGCACGTCTTTATCGTGCTTTGTTTGTTCGTCAGGTTCTTATGCAGGTAGAGAAGCTTCATCTCTATCAGGTTCTGGGTAGCAAGGTGCTGGAACCATTATTATTACGCAGAGAATGGTGGTTAACAGGAAATTACGAACTGGGCCAATTGCGCGATTATGTTGACGGTATTGTGCTTGCTCATGTTGATAGTAGTAGTTGCTTTGAACCTTCATATCAGATAACAGAAAATCAGATTTTACAAATTGAATTGCCGTATGCGTTGCTTTCCTCGCTGATAGCGGCTGATTGTGTAGCTAAATTAGATGAACTAATAACCAATTGTAATGTTCCTGAGTGTTATATGCTTACTGCCTCTATGGATAAAGAGCAACCTGATGATAATGAGGTAAGTGCAGTATTGGATACTCAATCTGAAGTTATTTCTGAGTTCAATAAAAATGTTTTTATTGCTACAACTGATGTTGATGTTCCAGTGTCTGTTTCTACTGTGGGAAATCAAACACCACTACAAGTATTGTTTGGTCATGAATCTTTACGACAGAGCCCGCTCTATTGGGAACCGACGAATACTGCGAAGTTTATGAATACCAATACCGGTATCATAGGCACGATGGGTACGGGTAAAACCCAATTCACTAAATCACTAGTTACTCAGTTGGTGCGTAATCAGGGAAATAATGTTAATTGGGCGCCAATTGGTCTGCTGATCTTTGACTATAAGTCAGACTATGTTGATGAAGCTTTTATAGCGGCAACAGGAGCCAAAAAATATAAGTTATTTAAGTTGCCTTATAACCCTCTTTCCTTGTTTGGTGATACGCCGATGTTACCAATTCATACAGCGGGAGGATTTGCAGAAACTATGCGTCGGGCTTATGGGTTAGGCCACAAACAGCAGCTTAAGCTAGAAAACTTGATCTTAGAATGTTACGAAGAAGCAGGGATTAGCCCAGAGGATTCAAGTACATGGGGAAGAACTGCCCCGACGATTGAAGATGTATGGCAGAGATTTCTTGCTCAAGAAAAAGTGGAAGAAGATTCTCTTTACGCAGCATTGTCCAAATTAGCCCGGTATAAAATTTTTGAGACTGTTCTGGATCATATGAGCAGCCTGTATGAGTTGATTGATGGTATTACGGTGATTGAACTTGCTGGGTATCCATCAGAAATCCAAAATCTTGTTGTGGCATTGACGTTAGATCTATTTTATGCGCAAATGCAAAAACGTGGTAAACCAATGGTGGCAGGGGATTATCGTCAGATGACTAAGATGGTTTTGGTCGATGAGGCTGATAATTTTATGCGTCAGGACTTTCCTAGTTTACGTAAGATCCTTAAAGAAGGGCGTGAATATGGTGTTGGTGTGATCCTCTCTACACAGGAAATTACTCACTTTAAAACTGGCGAAAATAATTACTCATCCTATATTCTGACGTGGATTATTCACCGTGTCGCTGAAATTAAGAATGCTGATATTAAGGCCGTATTTAATGTTGATGATAAAGGTGAACAAGAGTCACTGATGGAACAAATTCGTCGGTTAGATAAGCATTTTAGCCTTTATATCGACGGATCAAAAAATGTTCAGAAAATGCGTGATAGGGCATTTTGGGAACTTTAAAAATAAAATTATTAATGCTTTTTAAAAAGGATTTCTCTGATGGTTACAATCACTGATTTTATTATATTGAATAAAAAATTAGAAAAATATTATAAATTACTATGTGACATAACTGGATATGATGATTCAAAACTAATGTCACCCATAAAGATGAAGCGATTTGGTTTTTATTTCTACATATTAGAAAATGTATGTGATATAGAAAGTAATAATGATGACATTATTGACACTATTATTGATACTGAGTTTAACAAAGAGTTCTTTAACGATATAATTAATGATTTTGGTATGGATGCTGTTTATATTGATGAAGATAAAAAGTGTGTTAAGTTATTTAATTTTAAGTATAGAGAGAGTTTCAATAATGATAAAACACAGAGTTTGAATGATAGTTTTATATCAACAAAATTTTTAAACCTTTGTTTATCTCCAGATAAAAAAGAGTTTGATAAACACCCTGAGAAATTGAAGTGTAAGCTAAAAAAACTTAATGATATATTTCTGACTCCTAAAGATGTATGGAATGTGACACTCTATCAGGTCAGTAACGAAGATAAGGAAGTTAAAGCGGTTGACTCTGAGTTGGAGGATTTAGCCTCTGTTTATCAAATAAATATAAAACCCCTAGCGCTACCAACGATATCCCAATTCATGTCAATTAGACCGAAAGATATCAATGCGAGTATGATCCTAAGCAAAGATGCATTAATGTGTTATAGTGAGGATAGTAAAGCGACAGCAAAGTCTTATGTTTTAAGAGTTAGATGTGATGAAATTATACGTATAACATCTAATGATGAGCAACTAAGATTGGATAAAAATATAGAAGATATCTCGATTTTGGCCAATTCAACCCTTGAATATGGAGTTTTGTTTGATAATGTAAGGGGTTTTGTTAAAAATTCAAAATATAACCCAAATATTAGTGATACGATAAAAAATAATCCAACAAAATTCTTTATGTATAATAATGGAATTACAATGGTTGCTAATTCAATAGCTGCAACGAACTTAGCTGGAAATAGAACGATGAGACTGGATATTAATGGTTTTCAAATCGTAAATGGAGGACAAACTCTCAGAACTATTCATGAATTTAATAAAGAGAACGCTGATAATATCAGCAACTATCTGTGTAATGCTGAAGTATTGTTACGAGTTTTCATGCCTGATATTGACTCTAATGATATACATAAAATTGCTGAATATACTAATAGTCAGAACTCGATTAAGTCCTCTGATTTAAAATCATTGTCAACTGAACAGATAAATATTGAGAGATATCTGGATGAACATGATATTGCTTACATAAGAAAGTCAGGTGATACAGGCTCTGATGAAGAGAAGAAATACAAGTTTATAATAAAAATGGAAACCTTTGGTCAAATATTAAAGGCTGTAAGTGGTTATCCTGAGAAGTCCACAAATAGTATGAAAGACATTTTTGAAAAAGATTACAATAATTTATTTATTCATGATTTTGATATAAAAAGGGCACCAGAGCTTATAACATATTATTATGATGTGATTAAGGCTTATAAGGAGTCAAGCTTCAGCGGTAATCAAATAAAATATTTTTATATCCTCTATATTAAATGTCGTAAAGTTAAAGATTCATATAGTCATTTGATTAATAAATTAGAGAGTTGTATTTCTGAATATGAAATGGAGGATATTTCTACAGTGAGAAAAATGGGTTTGTTAAAATTCAAAGAATTTGTTAATAACAAATTTAAAATTTAATATATGAATCCCCCATATGTATAAGTATGGGGGGTATACTTCTATAAATTAAGAGACAGATCTTTTAAATTCCGGTAATTCCTCAATGCCGCAATCCCATCTTCAACATGAGCAGCCCATGCCTTAATGAATTCTTTTTGTTCAAGTTCTGGATATAACATTTTAAGTACTAACTCTGTGGTTTGCACGGTTTCCCCAAGCCAAGTAATTTTATCCAATACTAATGAGCCATCTAATTTTTTGTTATTCCGCTCTACTGAGTATCTGAAATCACTTTCAACAGATCGGAAAAAGGCTAATCTGGCAGAAACATTTGGCGTTAATCCAGTATAAATTTTCAGCTTTTTAAGCTGTTCTTCTGTTTGGCGATTTAGCTGCATTCTATTCGGGAGCATTAAACAGCCTCCTTAGTTAATTCCCAGAAATAACCAGATTTCAGAGATGACGATTTAGTTTTTGCATTAAATACAATTTGATAGGTATGAGAAATATCATCTCGTAATTGATCAACAAAATAACGTTCATCAACTTCTGTATCAGTGGATAGCAGCACTACCTGATGGCTGGCATAAGGGAAATAGTAATTAATCAGATTATCTCTATGCTTGGAATCCAAGCGTCCTAGTGGAGTATCAATAATTACAGGTAATTCTTGTCCTGAAGTTTTAGCTAAAGCTTCTAATATAGCAATTGCGTAAATTTGCTTTTCACCAGCAGAAAGAGATTTTCGATTAATTATCGACTGATTTTCATCAATTAATTCGACATCGAATGTTTCAGGGTTGATGTGTGCATGAAGTTGAAGATCTTCTTTACGAGCGAGCTTCTGATAAGCTTCCTCGAAGTTTTTTGTGAGTTTTTTAACACGCGCCTGAGTTAAAACTTCACTATATCTTTCTAACATATTAATCGTTTCTTCGGCATTCTTAAGAGAGCTCATAAGACCGTATTTATTTCGAGCAGAATCGTGTAGTTTTTGTATTTGACGAGCACAATCCAATTGCTGCTGTTTGCATTTTTGAGCTTCTTCTAGTGCTAATGTATATTTTTGACGAGTATCATTACGCTTTTTATCTAAATCACGTATATTTTGGAAAATGTCCATTAATTGTTCATTTTCAGGAGCACGAGCGATATTAGCAGCAGATTGCTCTAATTGTTGCTCAATATCGGTAAGTTGGATCCGATAATCATCAAAACGTTGCCAGGATTTTTGACTATCCTGCTCAATCGATTGTTGTAACATACCGGCTTCGCGATCTGAAATATCAAATAATAACTCTCCCTTAGGCTTATGAGCCATATACTCATTTAGGTTATCAGTGATAGCTTCAGTTGCAATTTTATTCGTTGTACTGGAACGGAGAGCAAGATCACTTCTTAGTAGATTGAGGAAATTATTAAGTTCTTTTTCAAAGCTTTTAGCCTGTTTTATTTCGGATTCCTGAGAAATTTTCTCAAGCAGGAAAGATAATGTCTTAGGCGCTAAAGCATACGGAAGAGTGCCATCGAATTCATGGCGTAATGCTTTTTCAATACGTTCTTTTTCTTTTATAAGTTCATCAATTTTTTTCTGTTCTTGTTCTTTGGTTTGTGCGAAGGAGCCACCTTGAGCGCTTAATAATCCTTCATGCTTGGCAATATCTTTTGTCAAAAAATCAATCCGTGATTTTAAAATATCAGCTTCTTCTAAATATTCTTCTGTTTTGAAAGCAAATTCTTTAGATTTTTCTTCTAGCTCTGAAAGTCGATGTTGTAGATTCCCTTCTAGTTGAGTAGATTGCTGGCGCTTAATATAAATTATCAGGTCATTGCGTAGCTTAGAAATTAAATCTAATCCAAGTAAGCGGCGCATTGCAGTGCGCAGAATATTCCCTGATTCATCTTCAGCTAACTCAGCAATCTTTTCACCATCAAAGAAAAATAAATCCGCTACTCCATGCGGAATAAGTTCATTAAGAAAACCTTGGCATTGCTCGTAATTCAGTTCATTGAGAACTAGCCCGTCTTGCTGTAGTGATAGACGATCTTTTTTTCCTTTTTTCCAGCTACGTGTAACAGTGAATTCAGATTCTTTACCTTCTTTATTGTAGGTAAAAGTGAGTTCAATTGAGGCTTCCTCTGGGCGTTCAGATTGATTATTGCCGTTGTGGATTAATGCACTCAGTTGTTCAATATATTCTTGTTGTTGAATGGTATGATTAAATGCTAACCGACCATATAGTGATAAGCGAATAGCGGATAAGATAGATGTTTTACCCGCACCATTTAGACCACCAAATAAAACGATTGGGCGATCATGGATTTCATGCTGTCGTTTTCTCGGAGCAAGATCGATAGTATGTGTTCCACTAAATACACGAAAATTACGCAGAACCAATTGCTTAATTAACATTCTCTTTTACCTCACTAGAAAATACTGATGGTTCTTCAGCGTTAATTATCCTGCGTTGTATTTCTTGAACTTCAGCTTCTAATTTCATTACTTCTTCAAAGTGAATATCACGCTCATTGCGTTTTTGTAGTGCAGCTTGTTTCTGCTCGATTTGTTCTAAGCTACCCCAATCCTGTTTTAAGATCGTACCAATTTTGTCAAAGATTCCTTGTCTGCGGCTTAGCCCTTCCATTGATATTTCAAGTTCAATCAGCTTCATGACCATTTCTGGTTCTACATCGAATCCTTGAGTAATTTGAGCGAGTAATTCGGCATCACTAGAATTAAATCTAGACTGATCATCAGTAATCCAGTTCAAATCACGCTCATAAACGGAACGATAGATATCTGGCAATGTATCATGCCAATCAGGTTCGTTAGGATCTTTAAGCCATTCCTGACGAATTGCATGAAGCTCAGGTTCTGTAATTAAGGTTATTTTCCGACCTTGTTGATTTAGATCTCGTTCGATCTCCAGCAACTGTTTGAGCCATGTTTGACGATATCTTAACCAGTACGGGCCAGGAACGTGTTTGCGTTCTGCGGTAATGTCTTCTCCATCCTTAGCATATTGATAACTAACCTTACCTGTACGACGTTTGTAGTTACGGTAAGTATCTTTTTGTGCTGGATCAGTGGTTAGTGCGAGTAGGTCGCGAAATTTTAGTAAAGGTAGCATCCAGTCTTCCCCATTTTGGACAAGACTTTCCATCGCTTTATCTTTTGTAACAACAGTACAAGTCCAGCAACCAAAGCGAGAATTACCACAAGAAGGAGTACTGTCATCAATAACGAGAGGGCACTCACCTTGATTAGATGAATCCATGTAAAGTGTCCATAAAGGACGATTATTGCCACCCCATGGGCTTTCCCATTCTTCTATATCATCAGAAGCATAACGATAGGCACCACGCAGTAACTTCCAAACATCTTCAACATCCCATGTATCAATAGGGGTATAAATAAATGCATTGGCAAGGGTGGTGTGTCGAGCAAGACGCGAACCATCAATTTTGTGTTTTGCGATAACTTGAGCACGGGACGCACTTTCACTACTGCGTGAACCTAGCACGACTATGACTTCATCAAATTGGCTGACCTTATTGCGAATGAAATCACTAACAGGATTAATCTTCATTCGTTCTGTACACCAGCGGAAGCTTCGTGTGGGTGCTGGATAACCTTTACCTAATAAGTTAACCCAGAATGTTTCGTGTGTTTTAGGTATGACAGAATGCTGAGTGATTGGAAGCCCATCTCGTTTTGCTCCGGTTTCAATCTGCAACATTGTTTTTTGGATTAAATCTACAACAACAGGAGTTTCAACCAGTGTGTCAGATGAGACAACAAAAACAGGTTTATGGCGCATTTCTGGGGGTAGCCCAAGTAGCGCGAGATAAGTCAATGTAATTACGGCAGAAGAATCTTTTCCTCCGCTGTAACCAATGACCCAAGGGCGCTTATCATTATAATAAATACGCTGTATTTCAGAAACGTATTCTGCCAGTGGCCGACCGGCAAACACTTCTTGATTAATAAAATCTTCGTAATCACCCAAATCGTGGGCTTGAATTAGTTTACTCATAAGACAACCGTTTGAGCTTCAAGTTGCTGCTCTTCAGCAGTAAGGGAAATATCTAATGCAATTTTAAGAGCATTACTGGTGAGCTGAATAGCCATGGTGGTTTTACTCAGTTTTCCGTGTGACATTGCTCTTTTTATTAGTTCGGGATTACTTTTACGCCAATCGAACACCTTCAGTTTGGCAAGTTTTTCTTGCCATTGTTCAGGATATTCTGCCAATAAACTGCGACCGAGTAGTCCCAGTGCGTGAAGGCCAATCCCGTGAGCGTGAACGTATTCTTGGCGTAGTTGGGCGGGTGATACTTCTTTGTTAGACGCCATTTTCCAATCAGGCATAGCATCGTAAACAGCTTGCCAATATTGGGAAGCTAGTCGTTTATTTTCTTCTATATCACCCTCTTTCGGATCTGTTCCAAGCAAAGCACGAGTAGCTTGCTTAATACTACTTAATGTAAATAATTTGTTTGAAAGTTTGCTTATACTGGATTTTTCCAATTCAGTTAGCCCTATGAATGGCCTGACAGACATAGCCAAATAACGAGCTAATTCTGAACTGATATCGCGATGGTCATAAAGAGTTGATAATGATGGACTTGGCCTAATTGCGTATTTATTTAAATCAGCAAACATTTGCTGGCTACGCTGCAAGCCTTCATCGACAAAAAAGAGTACAGGGATATTATCTTGCCCTAAATCTGGGTTTTCTTTCAGGGCAGTTTCAATGGCTTTACGACGATGTTGACCATCATTAATCAAAATTTGTGCTTCCATAGGAACTTTTAAAATACCAAGATTGTTGGAACCAGAAAATTCGGCAAATTCAACATCAATAGCAATAGATGCAGTTAATGCTGAAAAAACATAGTCTTTTGGATTTTCAATCAAATAACGTGCCATTTCTGGAATACGTGCTTTATTTAATACACGCTGTGCCCGAAGTTCTGGAGGGACTTCATTTTCATCAAAACTGAAAATCTTGGGGATAAGCCTCATTGGACAAGTGGCAATATAGAAGGGGCGACCAGCTTGGATTCCGCGAACAGCTGGGAATGAGTAACAGTATGCAATATTGTCAATATTAGCCATAATCCCTTCTTCCTAATAATTATTTTATGATACGTTTTACGTGATTTTTTTTGACGTAGCTCCATTTTATTATATCATTTTTTTAACGTAATAACAGATTTAAATCGTTAAAACTAATTTATGAATATCTCTTATAGATATAACTAATAAGATAAGAAAGTCAGTTTATTTTTTGAAAATAATTTAACAAACAGTGTTAAATTAGAAAGGGATTTAAAGAAGTTGCAATGAGATTCATTGTATTTAATTTTATGAATTTTATGAATTTATTTCTTATTTGATAAATGGTGAGGTATAAGTTACATATATAGTAGAACAATAATTGCTAACAGTCTCAGTAAAGAAATTGAATCTATTTTATCAATTAAATAGTCATTTATCTCAAAAAAACCTTGAAGCGGATTCATTACTACACCTGTGTCGTAAAGAGTTATCTTGAAAAATTGATAAATGAGTTTCAGGAGTTGCCAATAACCGCAACTCCTCCCAAACAAAAAACCTCAACTAACTACCCCAATCTCCTTTCTCTTTACCACGCCATAAACTCCACCCGCTAGCATTGCACCAACCAAAATAGCGCCCAAGTAAGCCAATACAGGCGTAATCGCCCCCGGAATTAGTAACACAAACAACCCACCATGTGGTGCCATTAGTTGCACACCAAAGTACATCGAAAGCGCCCCCGTCATTGCACCACCTAGAATACAACTTGGCAGTACCCTAACCGGATCTTTCGCCGCAAATGGAATCGCCCCTTCGGTAATAAAACACAGCCCCAATACCAGTGCTGCTTTTCCACCTTCGCGCTCACTTTGCTGAAACTTATTCCGTGCAATCATTGTTGCCAGCCACATTGCTAACGGTGGAACCATCCCCGCGGCCATAATTGCCGCCATTGGTCCATAGGTCTGTGCACTTAACAACCCGACACCAAACGCATAGGCCGCTTTGTTAACCGGACCGCCCATATCCGTACACATCATGCCGCCAAGAATCGCTCCAAGGATCACCGCGTTGGTGGTTCCCATTGATTTCAGCCAGTGGGTCAGCCATTCCATAATGGTGGCTACGGGTTTACCCACGACATAAATCATGATTAATCCGGTGACTAATGTCGCGACCAATGGGATGATTAAAATCGGTTTTAACGCCTCCATGCTTTGCGGTAGGTGCAGTTTGGTTGTCAGGAGTTTGGCAACGTAACCCGCAAGGAAGCCCGCGATAATACCACCGAGAAATCCCGCTCCAGTGCTGACGGCGAGCATACCACCAATGAGTCCGGGCGCTAATCCAGTGCGTCCGGTAATAGAATAGGCGATATAACCTGCAAGTACGGGCACCATTAAAGCAAGTGCGGAGCCGCCGCCGATTTGCATTAGTGCTGATGCCAATGTGTCGGGTTCTTTGAAGGCCTCGATGCCGAATACAAATGACAGTGCGATGCACAATCCGCCTGCGACAACCATCGGCAGCATGTAGGATACGCCTGTCATCAAGTGTTGATAGATACCGGGGCTTTCCTGTTTTTTATTGGTGGACGGATTGAAAGCGTTGGAGGCGGAAGTGTTGCCTGTGGCTGTGTAAATCTCGGCTTCGGTCAATGCGTTATCCAGCTCTTGAGCGGTTCTTTTCAAGGCTGCGCCTGTGGAGGTACGATAGAGCCGTTTGCCGGAGAATGGCGAGAGATCTACGTCAATATCTGCCGCTACAACCACCAAATCCGCTGCTGCAATTTCTACGTCGGTAATAGCGTTGTTGGTTCCCACGGAGCCACGGGTTTCTACTTTGATCTGCCAGCCGCGTTTTTCAGCTTCGGTCTCCAGCGCTTTGGCTGCCATAAATGTATGGGCAACACCTGTCGGACAGGCGGTGATAGCGACGATATTGACGGGGTTTTGTTGATCCGTGTTGACGATATTTTGCTGTTGGTAAATATTGGCTTTTGTTTTGGCATGATGGAGAAATGCTTCTGGTTCACGGATCGCTTGTTCGGCAGAGCCTGTGAAGGCTTTTTTGCCGTGCAGGTTAAGTGAGGCTGGTGCAGATTCACCGATAATGATCACCAGTTCAGCATCGTCCACGTCGGTAACAAGAGAAAGGCCATTCCTGACGGCTGTATTTTCCAATATATGTTTAGCGAGGTAAGCGCGTGCCTGCCCCTGTTTATCGTTGCTGATAATGAGTGTTTTCATGATGTTCTCTTCTTATTGTTGTTTTTCGATGGATAAGGGGTTAACGCAGTCAGTTCGACTTTTGCCATTAGTCGGGCGAGTTGCTGGCGGTCGATGCTACCAATGTTGCTTTGGCTGACAGTCATGGCGGAGACAGCGGTAGCAAGGCGTAATGTGTGCTCACTGTCTTGCCCCATCATCAGGCCGTAAATCAGTCCGCCGACCATTGCATCACCTGCGCCAACGGTGCTGACGATTTCGCAATGTGGTGGTTTAGCGAGCCATATTCCCGCTGAATTGACCAGAATCGCGCCTTCTTCACCCAATGAAACGACGACGTGCGAGATCTCCGTAGCACGCAGTTGATGGGCGGCAGTGATGATATCTTCGAATGTCGGTAAAGGCCTCCCCGCCCAGATCTCCAGTTCGCGGCGGTTGGGTTTGACCATCCACGGTAGAGCTTTGAGTCCGGCAGTCAGGGCTTCTCGACTGCTATCAAATACCACGCACATACAGGTTTCGCGTAGGCGTTGCATCCATTCAGTGAAGTCATCCAGTTCTACACCCTCTGGCAGGCTGCCGCTTACGCACACCATACTGAATTCACTCAGCCACTGGATGGAATCTTTGGCGAAGCGTTGCCACTCTTCTTTGCTGACGCTGAATCCTGAAAAGTTGAAATCGGTAACCAGACCATTCTGTTCAGTAAGTTTGACGTTGGTGCGTGTCCGCCCCTCTACAACCTGAAATCGGTTGACGATACCTAGTTCTGCAAAGTGTTTTTGAAAGGTACTCTGGTTTTCTTTGCCCAGAAAGCCACCTACGGTGACGTTGATACCGAGTGTTTTGAGGATTTTGCCAACGTTGATGCCTTTACCTGCTGGATATAATCCCGCGGTCTGGATGAGATTGACTTCGCCGGTTTTGATGTTTTCAACCAGTCCAATCAGATCGTAAGCTGGGTTCAGGGTGATCGTCGCGACTTTTTTGTTGATGCTATTTGTGTTCATGCCACTTCCTCACCCATATTTTTGTTAATAAGGGATTCAATGGCGAGCAGGGCATCTTTGGCATCGGAGCCGACCGCGGTAAAGCGAATTCGTTCGCCTTGTTTAACGCCTAAGCCTGCAACTTGCATTAGCTTACTCCCATCGATGGGAATACTGTTTCCATCAAGATAGGTGATGGTGATTTGGCTATGGAATTGTTTGATGGTGTTAACCAGAAGTGCGCTGGGACGGGTATGCAGGCCATGTTTATTGGGTAGGATAAAATCCGCAGTCAGTGCGTTTTTTTGAGGCAGTATCGTTTCTTGTGGTACACCCATTGTCAGTAGGTCTACTATGGCTGTGCTATTTTTGGCTCGTAATAGGCACTCACCTTTACCTTGTTGCAGCAGGGTGCTGAGATTATCTAGAAAACCGTGCAGTTGATCGTCTGCACAAGCGATGGTTAATAACAATCCAACAGGTTGTTTATCAACAGTAAAAGGAGTTTTGGGACGGGAGATGGCAATTGCATTGTGCAAATTGCCCTGCGAACTGTCACTGAGCCAGATACCTTGTCCAAGGTGTATTGGTGGCTTGGTAAAGATATCGGCAATAAATTTTGCATTCACTGCGTTGGCTTGTTGTAGCCGAGAGATGTTTATTGCCTGTAAGGTTGTCAGGTCATGTGCGTCAATATCCAGTGTGAGCGTGGAGTTATCCAGCAGATAGGCGGATTTGGTGTTCATTAATAAACGATAGAGTTCATTTACATCGGTGGTTTTTGCCATCCGGCTGGCGCGGTTTTCATCACGAATGATCGGGATTAACTGATGCAGCAGATTAAGGTGTTCGTCGGATTTTGCCGCGATGCCGATAACAAGGTGGACGATTTGGTTATCGCCCCAGTCGATTCCGTTCGGAAATTGCATCACTTGTACGCCGGTTGTCAGTACGTTGTTGCGGGTTGAATGGGTGCCATGTGGGATGGCAATACCATTACCCAGATAGGTTGAAGAGTGTGTTTCACGTTCCAGCATTCCTTCGACGTACTCTTTACTGGCATATCCCGCCGCAGTGAGAGCTGTGGCGACTTGGCGAATAGCACTTTCTTTATTGGTAGCATATGCTGCCAGATGGATATCTTGTAACAGTAGATGAAACATAGATGTTTACTTTCCTATAATAAATTGAAACGATTCAGCTTTTTAGGTAAAAAAATAACATCGAATGAATTTATGTTATTTTTATTATTTAATGAACCAAGTAATTTGGTTTCTTAATATCAGATTCTTACCGAAATAATTTAATCTTAATAATAAATCGAACTAATATAGTTTTTATTGCCAGCTTGTTTTTACAGCTATTAATTATTTGTTTTGTGATGAGGATAGATAATGTCAATTATCTGTATTATTGGGAATGTATCGCCAAGGAGTTAGAATGTAAAGTGAAGTTTAGGTTATTTTATGAAATGGTGATGGCGATCTTAGTTATTTAAATTTCAATGAAAGTTATTAATGATAAAAATAATATTAACCGAGGGAGCGTTTCAAGTAAAGGGAATGAGTTATTCAAAGGAATGCCGACTCATTGACTTCGTTCATTACGGTGTTGTGCTTAATATGTGAATACAAGAAGTATATTAGATAATATTTTAATGTATAGTTTTATGGAAAAATAATTAACCATTCCTTTAATGTAAAAATATTATTGCTTCTATCATTGCTAAGTTATTTGACTATTTTTTGTTGTAGAAATAAAAAATATAATATACATAACTATGTTCAATATTTGAGTCTAGTACTACAGTCGTAATCGTTCTGTAATCATAAGGCTATTCCGCCGACGATAATGGCATTGTTGTGCGCAATACTGATGTCGTCGTCGCCAGGTTGACCAATACAGGGAATGGGTGGTCAGGAGTTCCTGTTCCCAGAGATTAACAGGTGAGGCCATGTGGCACCTCCCTTAGGGTTAGAAAGAAGGACGATAGCTATCATGACACAATACA
>NZ_LFCV01000018.1 GCF_001037465.1 Xenorhabdus khoisanae | reverse complement strand
GTATATTACTGTAAATTTACCAGACTATAATTGTGACCAATCTAACAGAATACAAATCATATTAAATATAGATGAAATTTTAATGACGATATGTTGTTAACAGACTTCTTTCGTATGAACCATAGAAATCTACTAATCGCAGATAAACGCAATTTATTAATAAACCATTATAGTAGGAAAAAATCTGAAAAAGAATTAGTAAAATAACGGTGAAGAAATTATTTTTTTCTTCACCGTTTATAAGATGGATATGAATGTCAAATTTATGCCTTTATATGTTACTAATAACGATAAAAATCATAAATCACTTCTGGTAGCCAGAATCTTGGGTAAAATCTCAGATTGTTGTCTTGCATTCACATCATAGCCGTAGATATCAGCTCGGTATTGTGGTATTCCTTTATCATCAACCCAAGCTGTTTGATAATAAAGAAAGACAGGAATTTTTTTGGGAATATTAACATATTTTGTTTCCCATTTTTTCAATGAACCGCTAACTTTATCCTTATTCCAACCAGCATCGCCTAACAACATATTAGCCAATTCAGGCGCTTTATTGACACGCACACAACCAGAGCTGACCGCTCTCATTTCCCGACCAAAGGAAGCCTGATTTGGCGTATCATGTAAATAAATTGCTTCTGAATTTGGCATGTTAAATTTGAAACGCCCTAATGAGTTAGTTGGGCCAGGTGCTTGTCTTATACGATAAGGAAAATTACTCGGTGTAACTACGCTCCAATTAATTGATGAAGGATCAATAACCTTAGCGTCATTACCCCAACTAGAAAAAACGGTATAACCACGGGTACGAAAATAACTTGGGTCACGCTGCGCTCTTGGTGCAATATCTTTGCGAGTCATACTCGTAGGTACATTCCATGGTGGATTGATCACTACATTGTTTAATTCACTACTCATAATGGGAGTTTTGCGACTAGGGCGGCCAACTACGACTTTAGAATTTAATATTTCCTTTCCATCCAGATAATAAAAAAGCGAATAATTCGGAATATTAACTAAAATACCTGTAGGAATATTTCCGGGGATAATCCGTAACCGTTGTATATTTAATGCCATAATGCGAGCACGAATTTGTGGTGTCGTATTTAACCATACCTTAGTGGATCGGCCAATAACACCATCGGCTGACAGACCATGTAGAGTTTGAAAGCGTTTTACCGCAGCGATTAATTCTTTACCGTAAGTCTTATTATCAGATTTAGCATCTGATACCTCCAACATACCCGCCCGAACCAATATTTTTCTTAATGCTACAACACCTTCACTGCTTTGCCCGGGTCTTAGGGTGCCTTTCAGCGAAAACTCCGTCCATGGTTGCTTATCAGCTAATTGAGCCAACATCTCCTTACGCATATTTTCATACATAGGATGGTTGGGTGATAAGGTTGTAATATAAGATTCAGTACTCTGATCTTTGATATGTTGCTGCCATTTATCAATTAAATGAGAAGGAGGTAAATTAATCTTATAAGGTGTTTTACTGTATAACCATGAATCCCCTTTTTTCTTAACATCGTTAATAAAATGGAGATAACCTAGCATAGCATCAGATAAAATAACATCACGCCCAATATCACTTAATTCTGGAGAATTAAGTTGCACTAACCATTTTTCAAATTGAGGTTGAAAACCAGCTAACGATATTTCAAATAATTGATCTTCGAATTGCTGAATGGATTTTTTATCTGTCCATAACGGTTTCATTTTATTGGCAGTATATAACGTTACCAAACGATCAAGGAATACCGGTTTTACTTGTTGCGGTAGCCAATTTTGTAACTGCTTTCGATTATCATTAATAAAATTTATCTGAGATATAGGAATAGTCTTATCAGATGAAGCAACCGAAACCTCTTTTTTTGGTTCCCCTGTCAATGGTTGCACGCCACTTGATTCTAAGCCATTTTGTTGAGTTGCAAAGGTTCCTTCTGATACCGCCAATGCGCTACAGATAAAAGAGACTTTCAGTAACCTTACCGAGTTCTTCACCATAACAGTTCACCTCACCTTATTATGCATACAGCTATTCAATGACTTATTCTAATTATCAGGAGTCCTATTTTATCAGAAAAGAATAGTAGTAATTATATACATAATTACTTCTTAAGATAGGGGCCTACCCAATCATACTCAATTACTCTAAGCAAAAGAAAATTTTCACTATTATAAATTAAATTATATTGGCTCTAAAAAGGGAAAAGGCACCTATAGTGCCCTTAATTGGAATGTACTATCCTGAAATTTCAGATTAATACTCAGATTTAATGACTACTTCCTCTCCGAACCGGCCTGCTTTAGGTAAAGGCTGATAAGAAGAATTTGATGCTCTCAAAATGCGTATGCCACGGATATTCAACTCACGGGCTGCGGCAATATCAGCATCTGCATCACCATAGTAAATTTTCAATTTATGATCTTTCATCCAACTAATTTTATTATTTTTACCTGGCTCATCTCCCGCAAAAATAACAGCATTCATTTTATCAGCAGGAATATGTAAATCTTCTTGCAAATATTTGGTTACCGTTTCTGTTTTGGTTTTTGAACGGCCGGTAATGAAATAAATATCATCTCCCCGCTTCAAGTGCATCTGAACTAATTCAATGCCAATTTGTTTTGGCATACTGAATTTATCCCATTCATTATTCATTTTTTCCCAAAACTCCTGGTTTTTCAGATAGCTATTGTCATTCGGCGAATATTCCAATTTACCGCGGAAAAAACCAGGGCTTGAAAACAACACTGTATCATCGATATCAAATCCTACCGCCATTGGAGGTTGGGATTGCAGGCTTTTTTCGATTTGATCAACAGAAACCCAATGTACCGCCTGACGTTGAGCCAAATCTGCTGCTGTGACTCCTGAGCCAATTTGCTCCGGCATAAACACTTTTGCCTGTGCCATACCGTTTAAACCAAAAGCGAGTACAATCGCACTGAATGCCAGAGTGGCTTTACGCATCGTTATTCCTTTTTATATTAATCATAACGGTCCGAAATAATAAACGTTATTACCACATGAAAACGAGACACACTGCACAATTGATTAAGGTTACTACTCATCAGATGAGAGTCAGGGGGAAAAAGATAAGGGGTATATCAGGGCAAGGAGGTCATAATATCCCTCCTTGCCAAAGGCATTATTTGACGATATTGACGTTATTTTTCCAATATCGATTGTGTTTGTGACTGTAGTGCTTGTGATTGCAGTGCTTGTGACTGTAATTGCTCAGTCGCCGGGGCATCCTGCCCAAAACCACGCAACCCAACAACGTGTACATGCTCCTGATTATTGAAGACTTTACGTACCAGTTTATAGGTTGTCCCTTTTTCTGGGCTGATGTTTTCCGGTGCTGCGATAATTAACTGCATCTGCAAGCGTTCACACAGTTCAAACAGCGTCGCGATTGATTTCGCGTCCAAACGTGCGGCTTCGTCAAGGAACAACAAACGGCATGGTGAAATATCTTTACCACGTAAACGACACGATTCTTCTTCCCAGCTCTGTACAACCATAACCAGAATAGACATCCCCGTACCGATAGCTTCACCGGTAGAGAGTGCGCCGCTTTCCGCTTTGAGCCAACCATCCGAACCACGATTAACCTCAACGTCCAGTTCAAGGTAATTACGGTAATCCAGCAATTCTTCACCAATCGTTTGAGGCAAGCGCTGCCCCATATCAATCTGCGGGTTCAAACGCTGATAGAGCTTCGCCATCGCTTCTGAGAAGGTCAGACGTTGGCTGTTGAACAGATCCTGATGTTGTTCCTGTTGCTCAGACAAAATATCCAACAAGAGAGAATGACTTTCACGTACATTCACATTCAGACGTACGCCGCCAACCTGCCCAAAGGAAACAGCCTGCAACCCCTGGTTCAGCATACGAATGCGGTTTTGTTCACGTTGAATGGTCTTACGAATGATATTAGCCACACTCTTGGAGCTAATCGCCAGTTTCTGCTCACGAGCGGTCAACTCTTCGGTCAGACGTGCCAGCTCAATTTCCATCTGTTCAATGGCATCAACCGGATCGTCTGTTCGAATAATATCCTGACGGATACGCTCGCGCAAATGTTGGTAAACAGCAACAAAGAATTGAATTTTACGCTCAGGACGTTTCGGATCTTCAGACAAACGCAACGCATCGCGCAAATGTTCATTATCCGCTACCGCCAGACGCAATGCTCCCAATGCCTTATCCGACATCGAGCGTAATTCATCACCATCCATATAGGCCAATTCACGGCGATGTAAACGACGCTCAACCCCATTGTCTTTCACCATGCGCATTACAGCACACCAGCCTGCTTTCGAAGAAACCACCTGCTCACGCTTCTGGTAATAATCACGCTCAGATTTGCGCAATTTCTTCTGGAGGTTGTCCATTTCCGCTTCACAGAATGCGATTTGTTTCTCAAGCTGGTTAATGCGGGAACGGTTGGTACTCACGGCAGCATGGAGTTGATCACGACGTTCACGAGCTCGGCTTTCTGCGTTGGCATCTGCCTGAACTCCAATATCCTTAAGCTCTTGCTCAAGTTCTTTCAGCATATCCTGCTTAGTGTCATAAGAACTTTTCAGAGATGCCAATACTTGGTTGAACTGAGCACATTGTGATTGATGCTGGCGAAATTGTTCACGTGCACGGCTGCGATCAGATTCTGCATGCTCAAGACGCTGGCGCAGCTTGTCGTTCAAGTCGGAATTTTCACTGAGCATTCCGGCAGAATCACTGTAACTGAAATGCGCACGGCGCTGTACGATTTCTGTCAGGGCAAAGGCTTGCTGCTTGGCCTTATTTTGGCTGTGTTTCGCTGTCTCATAGTCTTTCTGCAACTGCTCATGTTGCTGTGGATCGCTTTGCAAAACAGCAACCAGCGGCTCAAGTTTAGTCAGAGCGTTGCCATGTTGTTGCAGGAACCGTGCTGCGTCCTGTGCTTCACCCATCTCTTCACGAACTGTTTCCACGCGATCAATCAGCGTTTCATCCAGCAAAATCGTGATTTGTGGGATCAAGCGATTCAATACTGACAAACTTTCTTTTACTTGAGTCAGTTTCTGATGGTGCTGCTGAGTTTGAGTTTCAAATTGAGATAACTCACGCTCCAGTTCAATACGGCGCTGGTTCAGACTGCGAATTTCTGCTTCTGGATCATCATCAAATGCAACAGAAAGGTGTTTGCCCACAAAACGACTGAACGCTTGGTGTGCACGCTGAGTTTTCTGAACATCAAATGAGAGTGTTGCATAGCGCTCTGCCAACGTATCACGCTCAAGGCTGAGAGCTTCCAGACGATTTTCTCTTGCCGCCCGTCCGAATAACGGAACTTCAGGATAACGCGAGTAACGCCACTGACGTTCAGATGATTTCACCAGAACCGCATTTTTCTGCTCTTCGAAATGGAATACGCTGTCATCGAAAGATTGTGGATCTCCCTCGATCAAATAGAGATCTTCCGGGCAATCTTCCAATGCTTCCAGATGTGGGCGAACTAATGAAAGATCAGGCACGACGATCGCATGGCGTGCCGGGCCATACAGTGCAGAGAAATAAGGCGCATCATCAATGGTAATGTCGTCATAAATTTCTGATAGCAAAACACCACCGAAACGCTCCGCCAATGCAAGCAACCGCCCGTCTTCTGCGCCATTTGGTTGGCTCAAGCGCTCAATTTGTTTTTCCAGCTCACGTTTCTGTGCCGCTACATCGTCACGTTCAACAGTGATTTCACGCTCTTGTTCCAGCAATTGCTGCATGTATTCAGTAACATCGTGCCCGCTTTCAAGCGTCTCATTACTCTGTTCACACAACTGATTCAGGGCTTCCTGTGCCGCGAGCCATACTGGCGCGCGCGCAGTTAATCCTTGGATCTTCTGCTTGAGCTGTTCAAACTCCTGACGCATCTGTATACGACGTTCACCGCTTTCATTGGCATTCAGGCTCAGTTCTTCCAACTGGGCTTCTAATTCGCCCTGTAAAGCTTCTAAATCTTCCGCTTGATATTGTTGGTTATGACGCTTACAGAACTCTTCCAACAAACGCTCTGCATTTTTCTGACTGTTCAGGCGCTGTTCCAATTCAGCCAACTGGATACGTAAAGGCTGAACGCGATCAGCCAAATGGCGTTGGGATGGCCATTCACGTAATAATTCACGGGCAGTTTGCCATGCTTCACTGCGGCTCACTTCACCAACAATGTTTTTCACCAGTTGGTAAGCCTGCTCGAACTGACTATGCGCCGCATCTGCGACATTCAGTTTCTGTTCCAGTGCCAGCAAAGTTTCCGTCGCCTGTTGCACTGCGGCCTGATAGGTTTCCTGCCACTCATCAGCATTTTCTATTGACAGCTCAGGAAGCTGGCAAAGTTCACGGGCACGCTCTAATGCTTGTAGCGCCTGCTGATATTGAATCGCACGGGTTTGCTGAACATCCAAAGCCTGCTGGTAATCAGCAAGCTGGCTTTTCAACTCATCAACTTCCTGTTCAGCCGCTTCAGAGGTAGTTTCATATTCTGCCTGTAGCTCTTTCGCTTCTTCTACGACTTCACTCTGTTCTTCCAGACGATAGGTCAATTCTTCAATATCTGATTGATATCGATCGATTTTCTCCTGCTGTCGCATTGCAGTCTGAACCAAATTCAGATGATCACTGGCAGCCTGATAATCCATTTCTAAATCAGAAGATGCGTCGCTTTGTTCCGTCAATTCCCGTGCCATTTCGACATGACGGTATTGTTCAGCAATCAACTGACGGCGGCTGCCAAATAATTCACTGCGCAAGGCCAGCGCTTCATCCAAATGAACACGACGTTCATTGGCATGACGCATATAATCCGCAGAAACATAAGCCGTTGCTTCTGTAATGAGATGCTTGAATAGATCGCGATTAGATTGAGTGACGCGGATGGCTTCCAGTGTGATACGGTTTTCACGCAACGCAGCTTCCATATCCTGAAACGCTTTTCTGACGCCACTGTTTTCCGGCAATAAATAATCACGCAATGAACGTGTAATGGCGCTGGAAATACCACCATACAGTGATGCTTCTATCAGGCGATAAAACTTGCTGCGATCACTCGCCGAGCGCAGGCGTTTTGGGATTACCCCCAAATCAAACATCAGGGAATGGTAATCCGTAATCGAATTAAACTGTTTGAATTGAACGCCTTCCATCTCATCAAGGCGCTCTTTCAATTCATTTAATGGCAAAACTCTTGCCTGACGTTCGTTAATATTTTCAGTCAAAAGTTGGGTTGGCTGAATAGATGCAGGAACGCCCTGAATCATAAATGGCTTGATATCCACTTTACGATCACGTCCGGCAATTTGCTGTAGACGAACCCCGGTAATGATCCTTTGATGACGGGAGTTAACAACATCCAGCATGGAATAACAGACACCAGCGCGCAGTTTACCGTGCAAGCCTTTGTCACGTGAACCACTGGTTGCCCCTGCCTCAGTGGTATTGCGGAAGTGAAGTAACGTTAAATCCGGGATCAAAGCGGTTACAAATGCCGCCATCGTCGTGGATTTACCCGCTCCATTACCACCGGATAAAGTCGTCACAAGCTCGTCAAGATCAAACGTTCTGGCAAAAAAGCCGTTCCAGTTAACTAACGTCAGTGAGCGAAATTTACCGCGTTCAATCATGACTGTTCATCCTCCGCACCTTCTGCTGAATGCTCTGATGCTTCTTCATGTTCATTATCTTCCTGCGATGATTCCCTTTCTATCGGCATAGCTTCTATCGGCATAGATTCTATCGGCATAGATTCTACCGGCATAGATTCTACCGGCATAGCTTCACCATCACGGATCATCCGCAATTGAGCCTCGCGTGGGTCATCACCGCTGCGTACATCTGCACCGAAGCGGAATACTGCTTCGGTAATCGTAAATTTATTGCTGTCATTTTGCAGGAAATAAACCATTCCCAGACGGCGTAGGCGGTTTAGGGAAGTGCGTACTTTTTCCTGTAATTTCTGCTTATCCAGATCGGAACCTGTCGAACGTTGGTTCACTAATTTAATCAGCTTATTTTCATCAGCCAGTGACAGCAGCTCGTCATACAATTCTTGAGAAGTAAATATCCCCTGATTGGACAGGCGCTCCGGGCTGAGATAGAGATAACACAGGATCTTACCTACCATCATGTCCAATTCAGACAAGACAGATCGCGGGATCAACGTTGTTGAACGGGGACGCAGGTAAAAAAAACCTTCTGGTGCACGGATTAACTCGACGTTATAACGCGCATAAAACATTTCCAACTCTTCCTGAAAATCCATCAGAAAAGCATGATTATCAAGATTATCCATACTGATATGACGACCAGAACGAAGCTGGCTGTCTAATTCCGGGAAAAGTACGTTGGATAATGCCTGAACCAGTTTAACTGGCATAAATTGTTCAATATGTGTCGATGACATGTGCCTGCACCTTGGCTCCGTAATCATTAATCGCTAACCATTCCGCTGGCAACCCAGAGAAATCTGCTTCTGCAACGCCCAATCTTACTGCCTGATCCACCAGAATACGTGCCACATCAAAGTGGCGTTTACGTGGATATTGAGCAAGGTAGTCGCGCAGGATGGCTCCTAAATCCAGAGGGAGTTTTGCCTGTTGGTAGACCGCCAGCGCCTGTTCAACCATTTCAGCCAATTGTTCGTTGATTTCATTGAACTCTTCGTATTCCATTTCTGGCGGTAATTCTCCCATTACCTCTTCATTGCGCAGAGTCAGTTCTTCATCACGCATATCCAGAAAACGCTCTGCGTTGGCGATGGTCAACGTCCATGGGCTGTCAAAATAGTGTTGTATGGATTGACGGAGGCGCTGGGCAAAAATGCGGTTTTTATCCATATCAATGGCGGTTCGGATAAATTTATGAACATGGCGATCATAACCTATCCACAAGTCGATGGCCTGCTGCCCCCAACTGATAATACGATCCAGCTTGCTTTGGAGATCAAAAACCAGTCTATCAACCAGATCAGAGCCATCACTATCCATATTAGCCGCCTGAACGCGCAATAGATTCGCCTGCAATTTGTCACCCGCTGCTTCTAATGTGTCCTGAAGCTCCCGCAATGTGCCGGAAGTTTCAGACAGCAACTGTTCACAGTTGGCAATGGCGGCCTGCCAATCCTGATTAAGTAACGCGGCAATATCAGTTTTTACGCTATCCTGCTGTTCATCCATCAAGCGCTGGGACATATCAATGCTGTCAAAAATTTCAGCCACAGAATATTTGAGAGGTGCGAAGACATTGCGATGCCAATGGAATTCATCACCACCTTCTTCGGCTGCCTCAGCCGCCCGATGCAATTCGTTGGCAACGATGGATAGCTGCATGGAAAGGCGCAACGTGGAAAATTCACGCTGGCGAATATAGTAATCACTAATGCCTATCCCCAACGGGGTTAAACGATAGATAGCATTGCCATCAGCCAGTTCACTGGTAAAACGGTTAAGTAGCTTCTGACGAACCATATCGTTAATGGCATTGTTCGCCCTGACGGATACTGCCTCAGAAGTCTGCTCAAAACCTTTACATACTTCACGGAAAGCATCCACCAGCTCTCCTTCACTCATTTCACCATCGAGCCGTTCGCTGTTCAATACGGCAATGGCCAGTAAAAAAGCCAATCGTTCTGGTGGCAACGAAATTGAAAAGTCATTTTTTCTGGCCCAGGACACAAGTTCAGGAACAGTCTGGGAATATTCACTCATAATTCGCTCTTTAAGGTAGGCTTGCGTGCCATCACATGAATGTAACGCCCCAGGCTGATATAGGGCTCTTGTCTGCAATAACGTTGTTCAAGTTCAAGCAACGCCGGAAAATCCGCATTTTGTAATTGGCGGTTTTGCAGGTAATCATGAAAAACCCTTACGCCTGTTTTACCGGTTATTTCCATCTTAAGTTCAGACAACCATTGATATACCTGTTCCGGTACTAATGGATTCTGCGGAGATAGAGAACGTTTTCGACGACGCTGAATATTAGGTGTTGCCAAATGGAAATTACCCAAGATGGCATTACGCATGACCAAACCATTAGCATTATAAAACATTAATGAGAGAGCACCACCGGGCGTTATTATATCTCCCAACGTTTCTATTGCATCTTTTTGGTCAGTAATCCACTCCAATACAGCATGAAATAGAATCAGATCAACCGGCTGTTCAATATGTTGGTGAATTTCCTGTACTGGGCTTTGGATAAATTGCATTTGATGGAGAACACCCCGCTCTTCCGCGTTGTGTTTCGCGCGCTGGATCATCTCTTCGGATAAGTCACAAAGTATGACCTGATGACCTAATTCAGCCAATTGACAAGCCATATTGCCTTCACCGCCCCCTGCATCCAGGATGCGTAAAGAGCGTTGAGGTAGATGGTTCAGCAATTCGTTAATATCCTGCCAGACAACGGCCTGCCTGATTTTACCTTTGGTTGTGCCGTAAATATTACGCGAAAATTTGTCTGCAATATCATCGAAATTGCGATCCCGCATGAAAAACTGCCCCACTTATAAGCTGAGTTTAATTTATCTATTGAGTAGTTATGCTATCTACTGCTATTTTTGCTACTGTTATTTTGGCACAGTAATCATTTAATTAACTACTTTTAGCCTTAAATTCGCCCCTGCACGGCTGTAATTTAACCAAACAAAGGCCTATCAATGCTATTCCTGCTAAAAAAATATATCGGCTCGCTGCTAATGCCTTTGCCGCTGATTATTATCGCCTCTTTCATTGCGTTGCTATTACTGTGGTTCACCCGCTGGCAAAAAACGGGAAAAACTATTTTATCACTGAGTTGGCTTGCATTACTTTTATTTAGTTTACAGCCTATTGCCGACAAGCTCTTACTTCCTATTGAAGGGAAATATGTTCAACGCTATGAGCCTAAAACCACATCTGACACTATAGCTGATACTACCTCCATCGCCCCCGTAAAATATATTGTCGTTCTCGGCGGAGGCTTTACTTATAACCCTAAGTGGGCACCCAGTGCTAACCTTACCAGTAACAGCTTACCCAGAGTTACTGAAGGCATTCGGTTATATCATCTTAATCCTGGCGCTAAAATGATTTTCACAGGCGGTAAGGGCGTAAATTCAATTAGCAATGCAGAAGTTGCTGCTATGGTAGCACAATCTATGGGTATTCCTGTAGAAGACACCATAGCATTGAAAAAACCTTTGGATACAGAAGAAGAAGCTGCTGAGGTAGAAAAAGTCGTCGGGAAGCAATCTTTTATTCTTGTCACATCTGCCAACCATATGGAAAGGTCAATGAGATTCTTTGAACAACGCGGCCTACACCCCATCGCAGCCCCGGCCAACCAATTGGCTGTCACAACACCGCTCTATCCATGGGAAAAATATATCCCTTCTTCCTATTATTTCTCACACACAGAACGAGCTTGGTATGAGACATTAGGGCGTATCTGGCAAGCTATTAAACCGATTAGTAAAGACATAGACACTGAAAAGCCAGCAGAGCCTCAGCCTAAAAATAGTGAGAAAAATATCGCCAAATAGAAAAGAACAAAACTGAAAAAAGAGAATGCCGCTATACGGCATTCTCTTTTAAAGCACATTCAATTAATGCTCATGCCAATAGAGATCAGAGAGCTGCAAAAACTTTTCTAACTGTTTCCAGATCTTCTGGAGTATCCACACCTGCACCCGGCGCTTGCAATGCTTTTGCTACATGGATTTTTTCACCGTACCAAAGCACCCGTAATTGTTCGAGCATCTCAATATTTTCCAACGGACTTGGAGTCCATTGAACATAACGCCGGATAAACCCTGCCCGATACGCATAAATTCCGATATGGCGCAGGAAATTATCTCCGATAGTCTCTTTTGACTGCATAAAACGGTCACGTTCCCATGGAATGGTAGCGCGGGAAAAGTAGAGCGCATAACCTTTAGCATCCATAACAACTTTAACAGCATTGGGATTGAATGCTTCTTCTGCATCTTTAATTTGCACAGCAAGTGTTGCCATTCCAGCATCACTGCCAGCCAGATTATCAGCTACTTGCTTGATGATTTGTTCTGGAATAAGAGGTTCATCACCCTGAACATTCACAATGATTTCATCATCGGCAAATTGATATTTATCGATAACTTCAGCCAAGCGTTCTGTACCTGAATGATGGTTTTCGCTTGTCATACAGGCTTCACCGCCTGCGGCAATCACCGCATCAAAAACGTCTTGATTATCTGTTGCCACAATAACCCGGGCAGCACCAGAACGGGCTGCCCGTTCCATAACACGTACAATCATCGGCTTGCCGTGAATATCGGCCAGTGGTTTTCCGGGCAAGCGCGTTGAAGAAAAACGAGCTGGAATGATAACGGTAAACATAGGTTACTTGTTTTCCTCTGTAGGCAAAACGCGTGCTTCATGCTCTAACAACACAGGAATACCATCACGGACAGGAAATGCGAGGCGGTTAAATTTGCAAATCAGTTCAAAGTTTTCTTTATCATAACTGAGCTTGCCATGACATACCGGGCAAGCAATGATTTCGAGTAAACGGTGATCCATATATCCCCCAAATGACGGGCCTTCAATTTAATGCGGCTCAGAATACCACAAGCGATGTCTCACCGTTAACTCTGTTATTTTGTTAGATATTGTTTTGCTGTTTGTGTCGTTGCCTTGCCATGGTTTCCCGATACTCTGAATGAATGGTTCACTTTGGGATCAAGGCTCGAATCTCATTCAGTACTTTTTGCCCTTCCTCTTCTGGCAAAACAGCATTGACGGGTAAATACCACCAGTTAGGCTGAGCGAATTGGATACATTTTACCGCATCTTTTTCTGTCATCAGCAGATTTTGATCACTGTTCGTTAAAGCCAGTAACTGAGATTTTTCATAAGGTTGATGGTCAGCAAAAGCATGGGTTTCCTGTAGATTTGCACCTAATTGTTGCAAGGTCGCAAAAAAACGCGGAGGATGACCAATCCCTGCCATTGCAATTGCATTTGGAATATCAGTGACGTTTCGCATCTCTCCCGTTAACAGGTTAACGGCTAATTCCCCTTTCAGAGTCATCGGCAATTCCCCTGCCTGAGCCGTTCCACCATTAACAATAATGGTATTGACGGTATTCAAGCGCCCGGCCAGTTCCCGCATCGGCCCTGCGGGTAGCCAACAACCATTACCAAAACGACGAACACCATCAATCACCACAATCTCATAATCACGCTGTAAAGCGTAATGTTGGAGACCGTCATCCGTAACTACAATATCAATAGGGACATGAGCCAATAATGCTTCAATAGCATCAGCACGTTTTGGAGCAACTGCAACAGGCGCACCAGTACGACGACGAATCAAAACAGGCTCATCTCCCGCCTGTGCTGTAGTCACGTCATCTGTCACCAGCAGAGGATAATGTTCCGATTTCCCTCCATAGCCACGGGAAACAACACCAACTCGATAGCCTTTTTGTTGCAACTGCTCTACCAGCCAAATAACAACAGGGGTTTTGCCATTTCCCCCTGCCGTCAAGTTACCGACTACAATGACAGGTACAGGCGCTTTCCAAGAGCGACTCAACCCCATTTTATAGCTTAAACGACGTAAACCGCTTACCAGCCCATAAAGGGCTGATAAGGGTAATAGTGCAATATAAAGCCATGAACGGCCTGACCATATCTTTTCAATCATTGACCAAACTGCATCCGATGTAATTGAGCATATGCGCCTTCGTGCTCCAATAGAGCGACATGGTTGCCTCGTTCTAGGATATTACCATCTTCAATGACGATAATTTCATCAGCATTTTCAATAGTGGAAAGACGGTGAGCAATCACCAATGAGGTTCTGTTTTTCTGCAATTCATCCAATGCGGCTTGAATCGCACGTTCAGATTCAGTATCCAATGCTGAAGTTGCCTCATCCAGAATCAGAATTGGCGAATCACGCAATAAAGCACGGGCAATAGCGATACGCTGACGTTGACCACCGGAAAGCAAAACACCATTTTCACCTATCATGGTATCAAGGCCGTTATCCAGTTTTTTGATAAAGTCCATTGCGTAGGCCATTTCCGCTGCACGTTCGATCTCTTCACGGCTGAATTGTCCTTCGCTGGCGTAAGCAATGTTATTAGCGACAGTATCGTTGAACAGGTGCACATTTTGCGATACCAACGCAATTTGATTACGCAGTGAAGCCAACGTATATTCGCGCAGATCATGACCATCCAATATAATTTCCCCGTCATTCACGTCATAAAAACGGGTGAGGAGATTAGCGATTGTCGATTTACCTGATCCAGAACGACCAACCAATGCGACTGCTTTGCCTGCTGGTATCGTCATTGAAATCTTTTTCAAGGCTGGATGATCTTTGGTTGGATAGCAGAAAGTCACATCACGGAATTCGATATTGCCTTTTGCTTTTTTGATTTCCAGTTTGCCATTATCCTTTTCCTGTTCCATATCCAGAATGGCAAACAAAGTCTGGCAAGCCGCCATACCGCGTTGAAATTGTGCATTAACGTTAGTCAGTGACTTCAATGGACGCATCAAGGCAATCATGGATGAAAACACAACAGTAATTTTTCCTGCTGTCAAAGCCCCCATAATTTCAGGGAAGCTGGCCGCATACAGGATAAACGCCAATGCAAATGAAGCAATAAGCTGAATAATCGGGTCTGAAATAGAATCAGCAGAAACCATTTTCATGCCTTGCTGGCGCATATGGTTGCTGACCTTGTTAAAACGCTCCGTTTCAACTTTTTGACCACCAAATATTAAAACCTCTTTATGCCCTTTCAACATCTGTTCGGCACTGGTCGTCACCATTCCCATGCTATTCTGCATATTTTTACTGATATTACGAAAACGCACGGAAACAAGGCGAATAACACCTGCAACGATCGGCGCAATCACAATCAAAATGAGGGAAAGCTCCCAGCTGTAATAGAACATCAGGATAAACAGGCCAATAATTGATGCCCCTTCCCTAACGACTGTCACCAATGCGCCAGAAGAGGAAGAAGCAACCTGTTCTGAATCATATGTGATGCGTGAAAGTAATGTTCCCGTAGATTGCTGGTCAAAAAAGGAAACTGGCATGCCCATCATATGGTTGAACAGGCGCCGACGCATCTGCATAACCACTTTGCCAGATACCCAAGAGATGCAATAACTTGATATAAAACCAGATATGCCACGTAACAGCATCAATCCGATAACAACCAGTGGCATCCACTTCAATACGCTAATGTCTGCCTTACCAAAACCCTCATCCAACAAAGGCTTTAACAAGGAAAGCATTAATGTATCACCGGCAGCATTGATAATTAGTGCAACCGCCGCAACTGACAGCCCGACCTTAAATGGTGTGATGATCGGCCACAATCGGCGAAAGGTCTGCCAGGTAGAAAGGTCTTTATCATTCATTATTGAGTTACCAAAACCAAAAGAAATAGCGGCTCATTCTACTCATGATCACCGCGAATACCAAACCACTGATGATACCATCGTGATACTATTTGTTGTCGATAACCTTCTAATTTAATGTGATCAAAATAAAAATAGCCGGTTATTTGACCAGAAACTGCGGTGCTACTCCATTGAATACCCGCATTTTTATAACGTTGTTTTACTTTAGCGGAAGGTAATCTCCACGGGCTATAGCGTGCAACTGAAGTCAACGCATATTCAGGCATGACTTTACGTATAAATATCGCAGTAGAGGAAGTATTACTCCCATGATGGGGAACTTGTAATATTGTGGCATTCAGTTCGCCCTTCTCAAGTTCCAATAAGCGATATTCTCCCTGTTTCTCCAAATCACCTGTTAATAACAGACTGTATTTACCATCATCAATGCGAATCACGCAAGATTGATTATTTCCAACGACAGTTGCTTTTTCTGGCGGCCAGAGAACTTTAAAATTCAGCCCTTGCCATATCCACTGTTTACCACGAACACAAGGTAAATGAGATTGATTCAGCAAAGGACTTCTAATTTGAATATCAGGATAGTTGTCCCTGAGGTGCTCTACTCCTCCGGTATGATCCAAATGATCATGACTCAGGATTATTTGCTCTGGCGTTAATCGATGCCAACGCAAATAAGGCACGATAATTTTCTCTGCCATGCTACCTGTTTCCCAACGATTTCCTGTATCGAAAATAATCGCTTTCCCGCCCTTATCAATAACTACCGCCAGTCCGTGACCAATATCCAGCATGGAAAAACGCCATTGATGCTCATCAGAGCGTATTGAATAACTAGCAATAATGCCAATTGAAACTCCCAATAACCCTTTATAAGACTTCCACCAACCAAGACGCCAAATGACAACAAAAAACCAGCCGGCAAGCGTAATAACGATAGGGTAATGCCCTGTTTCAACCCATGATTGCGTTAAAATGGATAAAGGAGCCAAAGCAAAAGAAACACTGTAATCAACAAGTTGCCATAAGAACGGTTGGATAATGGGAATAAAAACACAAACTAATCCTGACATCACTAATGGCACAGATAAGAAAGAAATAATTGGAACAGCCCATAGATTAGCAACCAATGATGAAATATTAACGCCCTGAAATAATAGAAGCTGCAACGGCAACAACATTAACATCATTCCCAATTGCATATGCAATCCACGCAGCCAAACCCATTTCCAACCATAACGAATTCTTTCTGGCAAGGGCATCCAGTGAAACCAAAATAGCAGTGCCATCACTGCGGTAAACGAAAGCCAAAAGCTATCGGAAAGTATTGCTAAAGGATCAAAAAATAAAATAAGCGCGGCACTCCATAAAGCCCATTGCCATGAAAAACAAAGCCTATTTTTACATCTCAGATAAACCCACAGTGTTAGCCCCAATATTGCCCGAATAGCCGGAATACCCCATCCAGATAACCACCCATACAGCACGGCAGTTAACCAGCCCATAATTAATGGGAAGCGAAATCCAATCCATTTTGCAGGAAAGAAAAATTGTGCCATTCTTGCAAAACTCCAACCAAATAAGCTGGCCATTGCAATATGCAGCCCTGAAATTGCCATTAAATGTGCAATACCTGTCTGCTGTAATAGCAAACGAGTGGGTTTATCCAACCAAGCTCTTTCGCCGAACGAAAGCGCCAACGCGATCCCTGCATGTTTTAATGACTGAATTTCTGGCAGAAGCTCACTAATGAAGTCTTGTCGAAGGCTACAATTTCTATTGAGTAATTTCGCCTTAATAATTTTTCCATTTAACGGCTGGCGAATAGAAAGTGAATATCGCTGGTTATCATAACTACCATGATTTAATTGAGCATGAACAGGTCTGAGTTTCATTGTAACCTGCCATTTTTGGCCGGCGCATAGCTGCTCTTGTGAATTCCATAATACCGATGCGTATAAAGCGGGGAAAATATATTTTCCATCACTTTCAATCAACCGAATGCGATAACGTGCCTTTTGCTCATTCTCTTTCGTTTTATTTTCTAGAGATACGCTATCAATCATGACTGTTGCAGTGCGGACAGTTTCACTGAAATAAGTGATTTTCGCTAATATCTGGTGACCATGCCAGCAACCGAAAATAAATGCCCATAATCCTATGGTCATCACTCGAATGAACTTATAAGGCAAAAAGAAAGATAAAATTGCAATAAAAATCAGGAAATTTATGATCTTTTGTTGAGGGAGTTCAGAAAGGAATAATAAAGGAAAAATTCCCAATACAACGGCTAGCGCAACCAAATTCAAACTGATAATGGGTGTTTTTTTTCGCCAAGTACTGTATAAAAAATTAAAGATATAAAAAATTATAGGCTGCATCCATTTATGCCTCTGCGTTGATATTCCATTCACGCAAGAAAGCCTATTGCATAATCAATATCACCACCAGCCGGATGAATGTCATTATGGAATCGCTTCGCAAATTAATTTTCAGGCAGCAGAAACAACTCTCAAGGTAATGCGATTCTCTTCGCAAAAATCAGATACACAAAAAAACGGCACCCTAAGGTACCGTTAATTTAATTAAGTAATAACTGATATCTTAGCTATCGCTATAGATATTCACGCGGTCACGTAACTCTTTACCCGGTTTAAAGTGGGGAACGTATTTGCCGTCCAATTCCACTTTATCACCCGTTTTAGGGTTACGACCCACACGCGGAGCGCGGTAGTGAAGAGAAAAGCTGCCGAATCCGCGAACCTCAATACGTTCACCTGCGGCTAATGTTTCAGCCATATGATCAAGCATTTCTTTCACTGCATCTTCAACGGCTTTGGCCGGCATGTGAGATTGTTGCTCTGCAAGTCTTTCGATTAATTCAGACTTGGTCATAGTACCTCCCTAAACTACCGTATTCGGGTAATATTATCGTTTAAGAGAATATTACCCGCCGTTATTGACTTAGATTATTCGCCTTTAGCTGCTTTGAAAGCTTCAGCCATTGCGTTGTTAGCAAAGTTCGTATCTTCTTGTTTGTTCACAGAAGCGATAGCGTCTTTTTCATCAGCTTCGTCTTTCGCACGAACAGACAGGTTGATTACGCGATTCTTGCGGTCAACGCCAACATATTTAGCTTCAACTTCATCGCCAACGTTCAGAACTTGAGTTGCATCTTCAACGCGGTCACGAGAAGCTTCTGATGCACGCAGGTAACCTTCAACGCCGTCAGCTAATTCAACTGTAGCACCTTTTGCGTCAACTGCAGTTACTTTACCAGTAACAATTACACCTTTCTTGTTTACAGACAGGTAATTGTTGAATGGATCTTCTGCCAGTTGTTTGATGCCCAGAGAGATACGCTCACGCTCTGCATCAACTTGCAGAACTACAGCAGCAATTTCGTCGCCTTTCTTGTATTCACGAACTGCTTCTTCGCCTGCAACGTTCCAGGAGATGTCAGACAGGTGAACCAGACCGTCGATGCCGCCGTCCAGACCGATGAAGATACCGAAGTCAGTGATAGACTTGATCTTACCTTCAACGCGGTCGTTTTTGTTGTGAGTCTCAGCAAAATGCTGCCAAGGGTTAGATTTACACTGCTTCAGGCCCAGGGAGATACGACGACGTTCTTCATCGATATCCAGAACCATAACTTCCACAACATCACCAACGTTAACAA
This sequence comes from Xenorhabdus khoisanae, assembly GCF_001037465.1. Classification (GTDB taxonomy): domain Bacteria; phylum Pseudomonadota; class Gammaproteobacteria; order Enterobacterales; family Enterobacteriaceae; genus Xenorhabdus; species Xenorhabdus khoisanae. The sequence continues at coordinate 45,402 of NZ_LFCV01000018.1, read as the reverse complement.
CTTTGGATGGGTGGATGTTTTTGTTGGTCCAATCCATTTCTGAAACGTGTACCAGACCTTCAACGCCTTCTTCGATTTCAACGAAGCAGCCGTAGTCAGTCAGGTTAGTTACGCGACCAGTCAGTTTAGTACTTTCTGGATAACGTTTAGCGATTGCTACCCATGGATCTTCACCCAATTGCTTCAGACCCAGAGATACGCGAGTACGCTCACGGTCGAACTTCAGTACTTTAACTGTGATTTCATCGCCCACATTGACGATTTCGCTTGGATGTTTAACACGTTTCCAAGCCATATCAGTAATGTGCAGCAGGCCATCAACGCCGCCCAGATCAACGAATGCGCCGTAGTCAGTCAGGTTCTTAACGATACCTTTAACTTCCATGCCTTCTTGCAGATTTTCCAGCAGCTGATCGCGCTCTGCACTGTTTTCAGATTCGATAACAGCACGACGAGAAACAACTACGTTGTTGCGTTTCTGATCCAGCTTGATGACTTTGAACTCAAGCTCTTTGCCTTCAAGGTGAGCAGTGTCACGAACTGGGCGAACGTCAACCAGTGAACCTGGCAGGAACGCACGGATACCGTTCAGTTCTACAGTAAAGCCGCCTTTAACTTTGCCATTGATAACACCAGTGACAGTTTCAGCTTCTTCGTATGCTTTTTCCAGCATCAGCCATGCTTCGTGACGTTTTGCTTTTTCACGGGACAGGATAGTTTCACCGAAACCATCTTCTACCGCATCCAGAGCTACGTCGATTTCATCGCCAACTTGGATTTCCAGCTCGCCTTGAGCGTTTTTGAATTGTTCTACAGGAATTGCAGATTCAGATTTCAGACCTGCGTCAACCAATACAATGTCTTTATCGATAGCAACTACAACACCACGTACGATTGCACCTGGACGAGTTTCAATAGCCTGTAGGGATTCTTCAAAGAGTTGAGCAAAAGATTCTGTCATGTTAATGATCTTCAAGGTTTTTAATTAACGTCCATTTAGCATCCGGCCGAATGGGGTTGTTTTACATACCTCGCAACGTCTCCCTGTTACAAGGTGTTTTGGTATGCCAGCATATTTCACTACCCACACACCAGAATTCTATATACATCTTCTTGATATGCTACTGCAATAGCATATTCGCGAAAATTAATGCTTATGCTGGTATTTCCAGCGCATTTTTCGCATAAGTCAGTGCTTTATCAATCACTTCTTCGATAGACATGCTGGTCGAATCTAAGATCAATGCATCTTGTGCAGGCACTAATGGCGCAGCTGCCCGATTGCGGTCACGGAAATCTCGTTCCTGTATTTCGGACAAAAGGCGTTCAAAGTTAACACTAAAACCTTTCTCCTGCAACTGTAACATGCGTCTACGGGCGCGTTCTTCCGCACTTGCATCAAGAAATATCTTCACTGGCGCATCAGGAAACACAACCGTTCCCATGTCACGACCGTCCGCAATCAGACCAGGAGAGATGCGGAAAGCCCGTTGACGACGCAAGAGCGCTTCACGGACACGCGGAAATGTTGCTGCCTGCGAAGCCGTATTCCCGACAGTTTCAGTACGGATTTCATTGCTGACATCTTCGCCTTCCAAAATGACCCGAAGCTTGCCATTTGCAGGCACAAAACGAACATCCAGATTGGCAGCCAGAGGAACCAGGGCGTCTTCAGACTGGATATCTACCTGATGGTGGATAGCAGCCAGTGCCAGCACACGATAAATGGCACCTGAATCAAGTAATTGCCAATTTAACGCTTCTGCCAATGCCTGGCACAGTGTTCCCTTGCCAGCACCACTTGGCCCATCAACGGTTATTACAGGGGCTATCGCCGCCATCATTCTCCTCCTTTTCGCATAACATTCGCACAACAGACAGGTCATCTACCGAATGCGGGAATTGCTCAATTAACAAGCAATAAAAAGTCTGTCTTATTATACGCACTCAGCAGATGAGCGAAACACTATTCCTGTCTATGAAACACTATTCCTGTCTATTTTGTATTTTGACTGAGCTTTTCAAGTTGATTGAAATAATCAGGGAATGTTTTTGCCGTACAACCTGGATCAAGAATGGTGATTGGAATATCCGACAAGGCCACCAGCGAAAAACACATCGCAATTCGGTGATCATTATAGGTTTCAATTTCAGCATGGTTGAGTTTTTTGGGTGGAATTATGCGGATATAGTCATGCCCTTCTTCTACTTCTGCACCTATTTTGCGTAATTCAGTCGCCATTGCATTGAGTCGATCCGTTTCTTTTACCCGCCAGTTATAGATATTGCGGATAACCGTTTCTCCCTGAGCGAACAGAGCCGTTGTTGCAATAGTCATGGCGGCATCAGGAATAGCATTCATGTCCATATCAATGCCAGTTAATGTACCATGCTCGCATTCAACAAAATCATCACCCCAACGAATAATTGCGCCCATCTTCTCCAGTACATTGGCAAATTTGGTATCCCCTTGCAGGCTATTTCTGCCAATACCTGTAACACGCACCGTTCCGCCTTTAATCGCCGCCGCTGCCAGAAAATAAGATGCGGATGAAGCATCTCCTTCTACTAAATACTGCCCCGGAGACAAATATTGTTGCTGCCCTTTAATGTAAAAAGTCTGATATTGGTGATTACTTACCGTCACGCCAAAGCTTTTCATCAGCGCCAACGTAATATCAATATAAGGTTTAGAAACCAAATCACCTTGGATATGGATTTCTGTATCGTTATCTGCCAGTGGTGCAGACATTAGCAAGGCTGTCAGGAATTGACTCGAAACACTGCCGTCTACGGTAACTTTTCCTCCAGAAAATCCGCCCTTGATATGCAATGGCGGATAATTTTCCTGTTCAAGATAGACAATTTCTGCCCCACCTTGACGCAGTGCATCCACCAAGTGACCAATTGGGCGCTCTTTCATTCGTGGTTCACCGGTCAACACTACATTATTGCCGCCCAAGCATAGTGCCGCTGCCAATGGGCGCATTGCTGTACCAGCATTACCCAAAAACAGTTCTAGCCCACTTTTACCCGTAATACGCTCTCCAATACCATCGACTTCACAAATGGTGCGATCAGTGGACAGGCGATAGGAAATATCTAATGCAGTCAAAGCATTAAGCATGTGGCGAATATCGTCACTATCCAATAAATTAGTGAGCCGGGTCGTTCCCTTAGCAAAAGCAGCGAGTAGCAGAGCACGATTGGAAACACTCTTAGAGCCGGGCAGGTTAATTGTTCCACTAATACGGGAAATAGGTTGTAACGTCAGGGATTGCATAATAGAGAGGTGTCTCCGGTTTTTAACACACTATATTTTTAATTTGGTTTGTGGGATAAATCGAGAAAATTAATATCGGGAGATTCTATCCTCCCGATGAAGAAAAACATTATGCGTTATGACGTTCAAAATCAGCCATAAACTCAACCAACGCTTTTACACCTTCATAAGGCATAGCGTTATAAATGGAAGCACGAGCACCACCCGCAACTTTGTGTCCTTTCAATGCATGTAGTCCACTTGCGTACGCTTCTTCCAAAAACTTGCCATCCAGCGCCGGATTAGCCAGTTGGAATGGAACATTCATGATAGAACGGTTTTGAGGTGCAACCCGGTTGATATACAAATTACTATTATCAATGGCACGATAGAGATATTCTGCTTTTGCATGATTGCGTTTTTTGATTTCTTGCAGCCCTCCCTGCTCTTTCAGCCACTTGAATACCATGCCAGACAGATACCATGCAAATGTGGGTGGTGTGTTGTACATAGAGTTGCATTGAGCTTGCACGGTATAATCCAAAATGGATGGAGTATGTTTGTGTGCTTTACCCAATAGGTCTTCACGGATAATGACCACGGTAATTCCTGCTGGCCCAATATTTTTTTGTGCACCGGCATAAATGACGCCATAACGACTAACATCAATGGGTGCAGAAAGAATGGTTGAAGAATAATCGGCAATCACAATTTTATCATCACCAAAATCAGGTTCTTCAAAAATTGCAACGCCTTCAATCGTTTCATTAGGGCAATAATGGATATAAGCGGCATCACTGCTCAAAGCCCATTCATTCATCGGCTTCACACTGGCTATGCCATCTGTTTCTACCCTGATATCAATGACGTTTGGTGTGCAATATTTTTCTGCTTCTTTCGCTGCACATTCAGACCAATAGCCACTAACAATATAATCTGCTGTTGTTTTGTCACCCAGTAAATTCAGTGGCAATGCTGAGAATTGCCCACGAGCCCCGCCATGGCAAAAAAGCACTTTATAATTCTCAGGTATCGCTAATAAATCTCGAAGATCTTTTTCTGCTTCTGCCGCAACCGCTATGAATTCTTTGCTGCGGTGGCTAATTTCCATCACCGATGTTCCTAGACCGTGCCAGCTACAAAGCTCCTGTTCTGCACGGCGCAATACTTCTGCTGGTAACATAGCTGGACCAGCGCTGAAATTATATACCTGACTCATTAACCTCAACCTCACCCTATCAATGGATACAAATAAAATCGGACATATTGGTTTTATCACTCCCGCTCTGCTGCTGCAATGGTTATTAGAAAATTGTTGCAATTTATTGTAAAATAGGTCAATTAGCTATCTTATTAATAGTCGGAATATTAAAAATAGTTCATGTCAATTAATATGTAAAAATTGATAAATAAAATCTTTTAGTTAAAACCAAGATCAATACTTAATCATTTGAATAAAGACAACGTATTCGTTAAGTAAATAATTTTTAAAATAATATTTTTTAGTAGGTTAATAAAATAAGATTGTCTGTAGATAATATGGCATCAGAAATAGACAATATCCATTATGTCCAATTACAGAACTATCCAACTTATTGGGTTACATTAGATCATTATGCTGCATCAATAATATATAAAAACATCAATGGAGTGGTTAAAGAGCGATTTGGAAAAAGCCTATTCCAGAGGAAAAGTAAGTATTCTTAATTTTCATGATGGCGCTGAACACTTCACTCAAAAAAATACTGATGAACAGAAAAGAGAATTCAAGATTTTCAAAATAGTTGTGGGAAATAAATTTTCTAACTTAGTCAGTAGAATTAAAAATTAGAATATAAAAAGGCGCATTAAATGCGCCTTTTTATATAATTAAATCAGGAATTAATACTTACTGAACATTTCCTGAATTTTTGTCACATCAGTAGTCTGAGTCAGCGCCAATTGCAGAAGAACACGCGCTTTCTGTGGGTTCAGACGCTCAGACGCTACAAATCCATATTTGCTGTCGTTAACTTCAGCATTCTGGGTCGTGTAACCAAAAGGAATACGGCTGGAGCGAACAACAACAACACCTTCTTTAGCTGCTTTAGTCAACGTATCGAAAATAGATTTATAGATGTTACCGTTACCTACACCCGCACTAATGACGCCCTGATAACCATTTTCAACGAAAGCTTTCGCTGGCAGATCAGATGCGTTGGAGTAGTTATAAACAATGCCAACTTTTGGCAGTTCTTCCAATTTGCTAACATCAAAAGCCGCTTTGTTAGTTTTTACTGGCGCTGCGGAATAGTAGTTAACTTTGCCGTTATGAACAAAACCCTGTGCACCGGAATTTACAGCCTGAAATGCCTGAACTTCCGTTGTGCTCAATTTACCGATGTCACGACCATGAATTACGGAATCATTCATCGCCAGCAAAACGCCACGGTTTGCAGAGTTTTTATCCGCAGCAACAACAACCGCGTTGTACAAGTTCAATGGGCCATCAGCACCCAAAGCGGTGGATGGACGCATAGCACCAACCATCACGATAGGTTTTTGGCATTGAGTCGTTAAATCAAGGAAGTAAGCCGTTTCTTCCATGGTATCAGTACCATGGGTGATAACGAAACCATCGGTTTTATCACAATCAGCATTGATTTTTTTCGCCAGAGCCAACCAAACCTGATCGTTCATGTCTTGCGAACCAATACTGACAACTTGCTCGCCTTTCAAATCAGCAATATTTCTGATTGCCGGAACTGCGTTCAGCAATGAATCAACACCGACTTTACCTGCAGTATAGCTAGATTGAGTTGCAGATTCACCACCCCCGGCAATCGTGCCGCCAGTTGCCAAAACAGTAATATTTGGCAAAGCAAAAGCAGAACCGCTAACTAAAGCCAGAAAACCGGCTATTGCTGTTATTTTAGTCTTTTTCATTATTCAACCTCTTGTAAAAAAAGCTATTTTATTATGTAAACTAAGAATAAATAAACTCTAATTAACAATAATTTTTGTGAATTGATAGAGCGGATGAAAAAAACACAGTATGATATGCGGCCTTTAGCATAAATTGAAGTGAATCACGATGACGCAAACCTATATCCCAGGCAAAGATGCCGCGTTGGAAGACTCCATTAATCGTTTCCAGCATAAGCTGGAATCTCTCGGTTTTAATATTGAAGAAGCCTCGTGGCTGAATCCTGTACCAAATGTCTGGTCAGTGCATATCCGCGATCGTGACTGCCCTCTGTGCTTTACCAATGGTAAGGGAGCCAGCAAAAAAGCTGCATTGGCTTCAGCATTGGGAGAATATTTTGAGCGTCTATCGACAAACTATTTCTTTGCTGATTTTTACCTTGGCGATACTGTTGCCAAAGGCGAATTTGTTCATTATCCGAATGAAAAATGGTTCCCTCTGCCAGAAGATGATTCTCTGCCAGAAGGGATTTTAGATGAGCGCCTGCATCGTTTTTACAATCCAGATAATGCGCTCTGTGCCAGCCAATTGATTGACCTGCAATCGGGTAATGAGAAGCGTGGTATCTGTGCCCTACCATTCACGCGCCAATCAGATAACCAAGCTATTTATATTCCGATGAACATTGTCGGAAATCTGTATGTTTCAAACGGAATGTCAGCCGGAAATACCATGAACGAAGCCCGCGTTCAGGGGTTGTCTGAAGTGTTCGAACGTTATGTGAAAAACCGCATTATCGCAGAACGCATCAGCTTGCCTGAAATTCCACAAGATGTTATGAACCGCTATCCTGCCGTAGTTGAAGCAGTCAACAGATTGCAGGAAGAAGGCTTCCCGCTTTATTGCTACGATGCCTCACTCGGTGGTCAATTCCCTGTAATTTGTGTTGTATTGTTCAATCCGAATAATGGTACTTGCTTCGCATCTTTTGGTGCTCATCCTGATTTTGGCGTTGCGCTGGAACGCACTGTTACAGAGCTGCTGCAAGGGCGTAGTCTGAAAGATCTGGATGTCTTTACCCCACCAAGTTTTGATGATGAGGAAGTCTCTGAGCATACTAATCTGGAAACTCACTTTATTGATTCGAGCGGTGCAATCAGTTGGGATCTTTTCAAGCAGGATGCCGATTATGAATTCGCTGACTGGAGTTTCAGTGGCACGACAGAGGAAGAGTTTGCCACTCTGATGGGAGTCTTCAATACGCTGGATGCTGAAGTCTACATTGCAGATTATGAACATCTTGGCGTTTACGCATGCCGTATTCTGGTTCCTGGCATGTCAGATATTTATCCGGTTGAAGATTTACACATCGCCAATAACACGATGGGCACGCATCTGCGTGACACGATCCTGACGTTACCGGAAAGTCAATGGCAGCCAGAAGAATATCTTGCCTTCCTCGAACTATTGGACGATGAAGGGCTGGATGATTTCACCCGCGTTCGTGAATTATTAGGCATTGCTGCGGGTAAAGATAACGGCTGGAGCAACCTGCGTATCGGTGAATTGAAATCTATGCTGGCACTGGCTGGTAACGATCTGGAACAAGCCCTGATCTGGGTTGAATGGACACAAGATTTCAATGCCTCTGTCTTTACTGCTGAGAGAGCTAATTACTATCGCTGCCTGCAAACACTGCTGCTATTGACTCAAGAAGAAGATCGCGAACCAGCACAGTATTATCAAGCATTCGTTAAAATGTATGGGCAAGATACTGTTGATGCTGCTTCCGCTGCTATTGCTGGAGAGAACTGTTTCCACGGTTTATGGTCTGTTGATTCAGAATTAAAAGTATTACCAGCGCATCAGGCATTGTTGAATGCTTATGAAAAACTGCAAAAAGCCAAGCGTGATTTTTGGGCGAAATAATTAAACTGTTACATTAAAGTTTATTAACCATAAAAAGTAAAATTCAGGTTAAATATAATTTATTTTAAAACAACAAATAAATGACAATTTAACCTGTTATTTTACTTTCCCATCTGAAATCTCCAAAATTCTCAATATAAAATATTTTTACAAATTTTAAAAAATATTTTTTCCTTATAAATCATTATATTAAAATGATATTTTCGCATTTTGCCGGACATAGTTCACCAAACTTTCAGGCAATATGATCCATATCAAATTCAGGTCAATGTCCATTTGTTACTATCATTGCGTGCTACAATTAATTAAGGATAAAGAGAGTGTTAGGATGAAAACTGACAACCCTTTTAATTTATTTCCACCTGCTGTAATGGCACAAATCGCTGATGATAGTGGTGTATATAAAGTCAATAAACACCCCGCATTGACGTACTTATCGGCAATCATGGCAGGTGTGTTTATCTCCATTGCGTTTGTTTTTTATATTACGGCAACAACAGGGACCTCATCCATTCCTTATGGATTGGCAAAATTGACGGGTGGGATCTGCTTTTCCCTTGGTTTGATGCTGGTGGTTATATGTGGTGTTGATCTTTTCACTTCCACGGTACTGACGATCATTTCAAAAGCAACAGGACGCATTACGTGGTCACAGATGTTCAAGAACTGGATTAATGTTTATATCGGTAATCTGATTGGCGCGTTATTTTTTGTGGCCCTAATTTGGTTTTCAGGCCAGTATGCCGTTGCTCATGGCGCCTGGGGGCTGAATGTATTACAGACAGCGGATCATAAAATGCACCATACCTTTATTGAAGCAGTATGTTTGGGTATTTTAGCCAATTTGATGGTCTGCCTTGCGATTTGGATAAGCTATGCCGGACGCAGTTTGATCGATAAATTATTCGCGTTGATACTCCCGATTGGTATGTTTGTTGCCAGCGGCTTTGAACACAGTATCGCTAATATGTTTTTAATTCCGTTCGGGATCGTCATCAGAAACTTTGCGCCAGATGAATTCTGGGTGAAAGTGGGAGCAAACCCCGAACAGTTTCCTCAACTCACCATTTCGAACTTTATTACCGATAACCTGATCCCTGTAACGATAGGTAACATTATTGGTGGCGCTGTATTGGTTGGGTTGACTTATTGGTTTATTTATTTACGTGACGGCAAAAAGCATTAGCTGCGCCTCCACGCCAGATTTATTAAAATTTCCACTGTTAAAAGGTAGAAGTATCATGTCCGAGTTAAATGAAAAATTTTCTGTAGCATGGCAAGGCTTTAACGAGGGTAGCTGGCAAAATGAAGTCAACGTTCGTGACTTTATCCAGAAAAACTATACTCCGTATGAAGGTGATGAATCATTCCTTGCAGGCGCCACAAAAGAGACAGATATTTTGTGGGAAAAAGTCATGGAAGGTATCAAAATCGAAAACCGGACTCATGCACCGGTAGATTTTGATACTAACGTTGCGTCTACAATTACCTCTCATGATGCTGGTTATATTGAAAAAGATCTGGAACAAATCGTTGGGCTGCAAACTGAAGCGCCTCTGAAACGTGCCATTATTCCATTTGGCGGCATTAAAATGGTTGAAAGTTCTTGCAAAGCCTATAACCGCGAGCTGGATCCAAAACTGAAACAGATTTTCACTGAATATCGTAAAACCCACAATCAGGGGGTATTCGATGTTTATACACCTGATATCCTGAAATGCCGTAAATCTGGTGTATTGACTGGCCTGCCTGATGCTTATGGCCGTGGACGCATCATCGGTGATTATCGTCGTGTTGCGCTATACGGTATTGACTTCCTGCGTGATGAAAAATATGCCCAGTTCACTTCCCTACAGGAAAAACTGGAAAACGGCGAAGATCTGGAACCGACTATCCGCTTGCGCGAAGAAATTTCTGAACAGCACCGTGCTCTTGGTCAAATGAAAGAGATGGCGGCTAAATATGGCTATGATATTTCCAACCCAGCTACCAACGCCAAAGAAGCGGTACAATGGACTTATTTCGCCTATCTGGCAGCAGTTAAATCTCAGAACGGCGCAGCAATGTCCTTCGGTCGTGTTTCCAGCTTCTTGGATGTCTACATCGAACGCGATATTAAATCGGGTAAACTGACAGAAGAGCAAGCCCAAGAGCTGATCGATCATCTGGTCATGAAACTGCGTATGGTGCGTTTCCTGCGTACTCCAGAATATGATGAGCTGTTCTCCGGTGACCCAATCTGGGCAACTGAATCACTGGCAGGCATGGGTTTAGACGGTCGTACTCTTGTCACCAAAAACAGCTTCCGTTTCCTGAACACACTGTACACCATGGGGCCATCCCCAGAACCTAACATGACCATTTTGTGGTCTGAAAAACTGCCAATTAGCTTCAAGAAATTCGCAGCAAAAGTTTCTATCGATACTTCATCTCTGCAATATGAAAACGATGATTTAATGCGTCCTGACTTCAACAGCGATGACTATGCTATCGCATGCTGCGTCAGCCCAATGATCGTTGGTAAACAAATGCAGTTCTTCGGTGCCCGTGCAAACCTTGCAAAAACCATGTTGTATGCCATCAACGGCGGCGTGGATGAAAAACTGAAAATGCAGGTTGGCCCGAAAGAAGAGCCAATGAGAGACGCAGTGCTTGATTATGACAAAGTCATGGATCGCATGGATCACTTCATGGATTGGTTGGCAAAACAGTATGTCACTGCCCTGAATATCATCCACTATATGCACGACAAATACAGCTATGAAGCTTCATTAATGGCACTGCATGATCGTGATGTGTTCCGTACCATGGCATGCGGTATCGCGGGTCTGTCCGTGGCGGCTGATTCACTGTCTGCAATTAAGTATGCGAAAGTTTCCCCAGTCCGTGATGAAGATGGCTTGGCAACTGATTTCAACATCGAAGGTGAATACCCACAATTCGGTAACAATGACCCTCGTGTCGATGATATCGCTTGTGATCTGGTTGAACGCTTCATGAAGAAAATCCAGAAACTGCAAACATACCGCAATGCAACTCCAACACAGTCTGTACTGACCATTACTTCAAACGTCGTTTATGGCAAGAAAACAGGTAATACCCCTGATGGACGTCGTGCCGGTGCACCATTTGGTCCAGGCGCTAACCCAATGCACGGGCGTGACCAAAAAGGCGCGGTTGCTTCACTGACCTCCGTTGCTAAACTACCATTTGCCTATGCTAAAGATGGTATTTCATATACCTTCTCCATCGTACCGAATGCATTGGGCAAAGATGATGATGTACGCAAAGCAAATCTGGCGGGCTTGATGGATGGCTATTTCCATCACGAAGCAGATATCGAAGGCGGTCAACACCTGAATGTCAACGTGATGAATCGTGAGATGTTATTGGATGCAATGGAAGATCCTGAAAAATATCCTCAGTTGACTATTCGCGTATCCGGTTATGCAGTACGTTTCAATTCGCTGACTAAAGAACAGCAACGAGATGTGATTACTCGTACATTTACTCAATCAATGTAAATAACCAGAATAGCAGCATCGAAAGTGTCATTATTTTCTGATGAAATAAAATGACATACACTAAAAGGCCCCTCCACAATCGGGGCCTTTATCAGCTTGTCAGTATTTGGAGAAATCCTTTCATGTCCGTACTTGGTCGTATCCACTCTTTTGAATCTTGCGGAACCGTTGATGGCCCCGGTATCCGTTTTATCGCGTTTTTCCAAGGCTGCCTGATGCGCTGCCTCTATTGCCACAACCGCGATACTTGGGATACCCATGGCGGAAAAACCGTGACAGTTGAAGAATTAATAAAAGAAGCAACGACTTACCGTCATTTTATGAATGCTTCTGGTGGTGGAGTTACAGCTTCTGGTGGTGAAGCTATTCTTCAGGCTGAGTTTGTCCGCGATTGGTTCAGGGCTTGCCATGCAGAAGGCATTCATACCTGCCTGGACACCAATGGTTTTGTTCGCCGTTATGATCCTGTGATCGATGAATTACTGGACGATACCGATCTGGTTATGCTGGATTTAAAACAGCTTGACGATAGCATTCACCAAAAATTAGTCGGAGTTTCTAATCATCGGACTCTCGAATTTGCCCGTTATCTGGCAAAACGTAATCAAAAAGTTTGGATTCGTTATGTCGTCGTCCCCGGTTGGTCGGATGACGATCAATCGGTTCATCTGCTTGGTGAATTCACCAAGCAGATGAAAAATATTGAGAAGATTGAATTATTACCTTATCACGAACTTGGTAAACACAAATGGATTGCAATGGGTGAAGAATATAAATTAGAAGGTGTCAAGCCTCCATCAAAAGAGACAATGGATAGGGTAAAAGAAATTTTGAGTCATTATGGGCATCATGTGATCTACTAGATTTATTCCTCATCTAATCAAAAACTGGTATCAAATAATTGCTGCCAGTTTTATTCTAAATAATTATCTTAACTCCTCAAGTCTGACCTCATATTTTCTACCAATAATATTGAATAATTATTTAATTTCAGCAATATTATCACAACATTCCGTTGTCACTCCGAGGATATTATGATGAAAAACTTCATTTTTTCTTTATTTAGCGCATGTATATTATTAACTTCGTTAAATATTCAAGCTAATGAGACAGAATCAAAACCCAATAAACAGGCATACGAAAACAATGATAATACATTGATAAACCTTGATGAAAAACCCAAAAACAATAATATTAAAATGTATAGCAATGGTAAAAACAATAAAATCACATTAAAAGTTTTCACGTTAAATATTTGGCAAGAGGGTGTTATAGTAAAAGGCGGTTATGGAGGCATCATAAATGCTATCGTTTCTACTAACGCTGATCTTATAGCGCTTAGTGAAGTGAAAAATCATAATAATATTGATTTTACTAAACGCTTAGTTAAGACACTTAATGACAAAGGAATAAAATATTATTCTTACAAATCAAAAAATGATGCCAGTATCCTTTCTCGTTACCCGATAATCGCACATAGTAGCTTTGACAGGTTTACTAAAGCATTAATTAAAATAAATAACACTTATATAGATTTTTACTCCGGCCATTTAGATTATAAAAACGCTGCCTATTACCTTCCCAAAGGCTATGATGGTAATACTTGGAAAGAGTTAGCCAATGGTCCAGATACTAATATTAATGATATATTGAAAGAAAACAATCAATCCCGACGTCCAAACTCTATTAAATTATTAATAAATGATGCTCAAAATGAAATCAACAATAATCATTTGATTATATTGGCTGGTGATTTTAATGAACCTTCTTGGATGGATTGGTCTGAGGAAACGAAAAACCTTTTCGATCATAACGGAACTGTGGTTCCTTGGACGAGTAGTAAATTATTAACTGATTCAGGTTATCTTGATACTTATCGAATAAAATATCCCGATCCAGTAGCTTATCCGGGCTTTACTTGGCCAGCAAATAATTTATATGTTGATATCAAAAAGCTTATATGGGCCGCAAAAGCAGATGAACGCGAGCGGATTGATTTCATTTTTTTCCACAATAACCCACGATTAGCAGTTCAAGATGCAGTTATCATTGGCCCTTCCAGTAGTATTGTTAAAAGCAAACGTGTCCAAGAAACCTCCCAAGATAAGTTTAAACAACCTAAAGGTGTTTGGCCTACTGACCACAAAGGGGTATTAGTGACTTTTGATTTAAGATCCTAACTGTTTGATATAAATTACTTATCCAAAAACATAAAGGCTGAATAATGATAAATTCATCCCATTTATTAATTCTGACTAGTTATAGTAATATCAGGCTGTACTCAGCCTGATATTATCCAAATAAAAACCAGATTGCGCTTTCATGTTTCTTTTTTAATTACATCAATTAACTATAACTAATTAATATTTAATAAAATTCATAGAAAAACACCATTCAAATAATGGTTAAATATTAACCACAGGATATGAATAATAACGGTCTTAAACCAGAACAAATTTCTGGCATTGAGTAGAAGTTTTAATTTAAATAAATTCAATTTTTGATATTAAAGATAAGTTTATTTGCTTTACATCCATATGAATAAGTTGATTTATCTAAAATCATATTGTTATAAGCGACAAAAAAAATACTTCAATTTACTCATTAACACTGATAAAACCACCATTAATCTACTGATAAGAATGACAATTAATACTTGTTGATTAATAATTTTTATATGATAATTCTGCTGTTTTCTCTAACAATTTGTGTTAACGGAATGGAAATAGAGAAAAACTAATTCGACAATAGCCATTCAATAAGATAAATCGGAAAAAAAATGGATAATCAAGAGATTAATTTGAATTCAGGAGAAAACAACATTTCCCTGAGCAAAGAAAAAAGCACATTCATTCCTGGTGGTCGAGCAGTAGGAGCTGGAGCAGCAACAGAGTGGATCAGTGACGCATGGAATATGTTTAAAGCAAATCCAGGGCAATGGATATTGTTTGCTTTAGTTTATATAGTTATCCTCGTAATTTTGAATTTCATTCCAGTAATAAACCTTATCTCAGGTATATTTAGTTCAGTATTTGTTGCTGGTTTCATCGCAGCAGCTGAAAAACAGAGAACCACAGGTAATTTTGAAATAGACTTTCTGTTTCATGGGTTTAAGAACAAATTAGGCTCATTGATTGCCGTCAGTGTACTTTATTTAGCAATATATATGCTTGGCCTCTTTGCTGCACTGCTTGCCATAGGCGTCGGTGCTCTGGAATTGTTTTCCACCTCTCAATATAGTGATCCAGGACTGTTAATGAGTCACTCTCCTTCTCTCATATTAGCAATCCTTGTCTTCTTCATCTTCGGTATGGTTGCTCTTGCATTTGCTTGGTTTGCCCCCGCCCTCATTATCATTAATAATCTAAAATTCGGTGAAGCAGTATCAATGAGCCTAAATGCTGTAAGAAAAAATCTGCTCGGTGGTTTTCTCTTTTTCTTACTGATGGGCGTACTACTCATTGTATCCATGATCCCATTTTTCCTGGGATTGATTGTTACTATGCCTATGACACTAATAGTTTATTACACAACCTATCGTAGTATCTTTTATACTCCAGAAGAAAAAGAAACAAAATCGAGTTTAATCGTTTAAATTTTTACTGACAGATATCCATATGTAAAAGGCGCTAAAAAAATAGCGCTTTTTTTATTATCACTTAGCACATGGTGTTCCCAGATAAAAAACATTAATAATCAGGAGATTAAAAAATAATGGATAACCCCAATATTGATCAAAATTTGGAAAACACATCTAATAACGCGACTAATGGCAACAGTATATTTATTCCCAATGGCCAGACAATTAATGTAAGCGCAACCATCGGTTGGATAGGTGATGCGTGGGATTTTATAACACCTAAACTTGGTATGTGGATAATAATGGGAATTATCTATGGAATCATCCAATTAAGCATGATATTTATCCCTCTTTTTGGTTTTATTCTTCCTAATTTATTGGACCCTTTATTTGTCGCTGGCATTATAGCTATTTGTGAAAGACAAAGAACTAGCGGCAAATTTGAGTTAGGTCGTTTTTTTGATGGATTTAAATATAAATGTGGTGACCTGCTTGTCGTTGGTTTAATCGTTTGTGGAATACAAATGATAAGTTCCCTGCTTATCGCACTCATCGATGGTAACGATCTCTATCAAGCAGTTTTTGGTGATTTCTATTCATACATAAATTATGACTCAATCATAGCCTATAATGATTCAGAATTATCATTTTTATCCCTGATGATTACCCTAATTTCCCTGTTTTTATCCACTGCATGTTCTTGGTTTGCTCCTGCATTAATTATCCTTAAAAATTTCAACGTAGGAAAAGCCCTTTCAATCAGTCTTAATGCTATATCGAAAAATATTTTAGGCGTAATATTATTTTTCATTTTTATGTATCTTTTGATATTCATTTCTACAATTCCTCTATTCTTGGGGATCTTGATAACAGCACCGTTGTATATGGCAACCTCTTATTCCTCTTATTGTCGTGTTTTTTACAAAAAATCGGAATCCCTCGAACAAGCTGTAAAATAATTAAACCTGATGAGAAATAAAAAAAGCGCCGAATATTGGCGCTTTTTTATTAAAGAATACACGTTATTAACCAATGTATTCCAGTCCGTTCATATAAGGACGCAATACTTCTGGAATTTCGATACGGCCATCTGCCTGCTGATAGTTTTCCATCACCGCAACCAGTGTACGGCCTACCGCCAGACCAGAACCATTCAGTGTATGCACCAACTGGGTTTTCTTGTCATCTTTACCGCGGAAACGCGCCTGCAAACGACGAGCCTGAAAATCCCACGTATTAGAGCAAGATGAGATTTCGCGGTAAGTATTTTGCGCAGGCAGCCAAACTTCCAGATCGTAAGTTTTTCTTGCGCTCGCTCCCATATCCCCCGTACACAGCAACATCTTGCGGTAAGGCAAGTTCAGCAACTGCAATACTTTTTCGGCATGCCCTGTCAATTCTTCCAGTGCATCCATGGATTTTTCAGGATGAACAATCTGAACCAATTCAACTTTATCAAATTGGTGCATACGAATAAGACCACGGGTATCACGACCATAAGAACCCGCTTCAGAACGGAAGCAAGGTGTATGTGCTGTCATTTTCAGTGGTAATTCGCTTTCATCCAGAATTTCATCACGAACCAAATTCGTAACAGGGACTTCAGCCGTTGGGATCAACGCATAATTACTGCCAGATTCTTCTTCCAGCGGTCTGGTGTGGAACAAATCTTCGCCGAACTTAGGCAATTGCCCCGTACCATATAGGGAGTCATGGTTAACTAAGTAAGGAACATAAGTTTCCAGATAACCGTGCTGCTCAGTATGCAGATCCAGCATGAACTGTGCGATAGCACGATGCAGACGGGCAAGCTGGCCTTTCATTACGACAAAGCGTGAACCCGTTAATTTTACCGCAGCAGCAAAATCAAGACCGCCAGTCAATTCACCCAGTGATACATGATCTTTGATTTCAAAGTCATACTGACGAGGCTCACCCCAACGACTCATTTCCAGATTGTCACTGTCATCTTTTCCATCAGGAGAAGAATCATCCGGGATATTCGGCATGCTTAATGCAAGAGTACGGATCTCAGCCTGCAACGCTTCCAGTTCAGCTTTTGCTGAATCCAGTTTTTCTCCCAATTGATTCACTTCCTGGCGCAGTGGTTCAATATCTTCACCACGGGCTTTCGCTGCACCAATAGACTTCGATCGGGAATTACGTTCTGCTTGCAGGGTTTCAGTTTCAACTTGTAAAACTTTGCGGCGCTCTTCTAATTTGCGCAGCATCTCCACATCAAGGGTATAACCCCTGCGAGCCAGTTTTTCGGCGACTGCGTCTAGCTCATTACGCAGTATATTTGGATCGAGCATGCTAGTCCTGTGCTTGTTGTTATTGAGAAAATTGTTATTGAAAAAATTGTTATTGAGAAAACGTGATAAAATCTGTTGGATATAAACCTTACCGTATCAAAGAGATTAACGATAGCGTTTTATCAGGCTATTTTTATCCTGTTCCATTAACCAGTTTAACTTCTCTCCAATCTTACCTTCCAACCCTCTGCTTGTCGGGTAATAGTAGCGTATTTGCTGCATTTCTGGTGGGAAATAAACTTCACCGGCAGCATAAGCATTCGTTTCATCATGGGCATAGCGGTATGCTTCGCCAAACCCCATCTCTTTCATTAATTTAGTCGGCGCATTACGCAAATGGGCCGGTACATCATAATCAGGCTTGTCTTGCGCATCCGCCATTGCTGCCTTGAATGCTGTATAAACCGCATTACTTTTTGGGGCACACGCGAGATAAACAATTGCCTGTGCAATCGCTCGTTCTCCTTCTGCCGCCCCCACACGAGTGAAGCAATCCCATGCGGCAATGGCGACCTGCATTCCGCGGGGATCAGCATTCCCTACATCTTCAGAAGCAATCGCCAATAATCGACGGGCAACATAAAGTGGATCACCACCTGCGGTAATAATTCGGGCATACCAATAAAGCGCAGCATCAGGCGCTGAACCACGGACTGACTTATGCAAGGCAGAAATTAAATCGTAAAATCGATCACCTTTATTATCAAAGCGTGCACTCCGCTCTCCACTGACCTCTTTCAGCAATTCCGGTGCCAGAATTCTCTGCCCCTGCGAATTTGCTTCTGCCATATCTGACATCATTTCCAGTAAGTTCAGTGAACGGCGAGCATCTCCTGCAACAAGCTCTGCTATCATCTGGCGGGTATTATCCGGCAATATGATATTTTGCCCGCCAATGCCACGCTCTTTGTCGTTCATCGCCTGTATAAGTACTTGCTCAATTTCTGCCGTCGAGAGTGACTTCAATAAGTAAACACGAGCCCGTGACAACAAAGCTGAATTTAATTCGAATGAAGGGTTTTCAGTTGTAGCGCCAATAAATGTGATCGTGCCATCTTCAATATGCGGCAAGAACGCATCCTGTTGGCTTTTATTAAATCGGTGAACTTCATCAACGAATAAGATAGTTCTGCGCCCTGCATTACGATTTTGACGTGCTTTTTCTATAGATTCACGAATTTCTTTAATGCCGGAGGTCACTGCTGAAATGCGTTCAATATCGGCTTGCGCATAGTGCCCGATAATTTCAGCCAGCGTTGTTTTTCCTGTTCCTGGCGGGCCCCATAAAATCATAGAATGAAGATGACCAGCCCGAATTGCCCTTGGCAAAGGTTTCCCTTCTGCCAACAAATGTTGCTGACCAATATAATGATCTAATGTGCCTGGCCGCATTCTTGCGGCCAGTGGCTGAAATTCATTTTGTGAAAAGTCGAGTGAAAAATTGTTCACTTAAACCTCACTGGCGTTGATCATCCAGCGTGACACCTTCTGGTACGGTAAATTTGAATTTCGCCGCATCTACATTGGTGTTTTGCTGCCCTTTCAATTGATAAGCGCTTTTTTGACCGTCCTGTTCAACCGCGGTGAACTTCTGAATTGTCCCCTCTGGGGTCACGGTAATCGAAAAATGTTTTAGATTGCCATTGGTGTTAGTGGGAGTCAGTTCAAAATTATTATTGCTTTGCACAACTTTGTACCGTTTCCAATCAGCAGGGTCATTACGCGCAATTAACATAAACGGTGTATTTCCCGTTGCATCTTTTAACCAGTTCGCTGTCACCTGTTCAACAAAGGGATTATAAAACCACAAAGTATTGCCATCAGAAACCAAAACGCTTTCATCAGGTGACGTCATATGCCAGTTAAACAAATTAGGGCGTTTGATCCAAAGTTCACCTTCTCCTTTTTGGATCGTTGAACCATCATTACTCGTAACTGTTTGAGTAAAGCTGGCATGAAAACTATTTACCTTTCCCAAACGCCCTTGCAGATCCTGAGTCGCATCAGCCCATGCAGAACCCACGCTCACACCCATCATTAGACAACCAATTAACATCAGTTTTTTCATGTGCGAGATACCTTCAATTCGTCTTTATTCCCGGCCCTAATTGGCCGATACCACGTTGTATTTTACAATTGTGATTAATGTTCGTGCGGCGGAGGCGCCAAAACTTCACGATTGCCATTATGACCAGGCGAACTAACAATCTGTTGTGCTTCCATTTGTTCAACAATCCGGGCTGCCCGGTTATACCCAATACGGAATTGGCGTTGCACACCCGAAATGGAAACCCGACGTTTTTCAATCACAAATTCAACTGCCTGATCAAATAAGGGATCGAGTTCTTCATCGCTATCAAACCCTAAACCACCTTCACCGTCTTCTCCCCCTTTGATAATACTATCAATGTATTGAGGGCGACCACGGGCTTTCCAGTCATTAACCACTTCGTGAACTTCTTGATCGCGTACAAATGCACCATGAACACGCACAGGAATGGAAGAGTTTGGTGCCAGATAAAGCATATCCCCCATGCCAAGCAATGATTCTGCACCACCTTGATCAAGGATGGTACGGGAATCAATTTTACTGGACACAGTAAATGCAATGCGCGTCGGAATATTTGCCTTAATCAATCCAGTGATAATATCAACAGAGGGACGTTGTGTTGCCAATACTAAGTGGATACCTGCTGCGCGTGCTTTCTGAGCCAAACGCGCAATCAATTCTTCCACCTTTTTCCCTACCGTCATCATTAAATCGGCAAATTCATCAACCATCACAACAATGTAAGGCTCTTTTTTCAGTACAGGATGTGTAACATCCATACTATCGCCCGGTTTCCAGAATGGATCAGGGATTGGACGCCCCATATTTTCCGCTTGTTTGATTTTGTCGTTGTAACCGGCGAGATTACGTACACCCAAAGCTGACATCAGTTTGTAGCGTCTTTCCATCTCATTCACACACCAACGCAATGCATTGGCGGCATCTTTCATATCGGTGACAACTTCGGTCAACAAGTGTGGAATACCTTCATAAACCGATAACTCAAGCATTTTAGGGTCGATCATGATAAAGCGAACATCTTCTGGTTTCGCTTTATACAGGATACTGAGGATCAT
Organism: Xenorhabdus khoisanae; assembly: GCF_001037465.1. Taxonomy (GTDB): domain Bacteria; phylum Pseudomonadota; class Gammaproteobacteria; order Enterobacterales; family Enterobacteriaceae; genus Xenorhabdus; species Xenorhabdus khoisanae. The sequence goes on along the minus strand of NZ_LFCV01000018.1, from coordinate 24,761 downwards.
AGCGTTGACCCCTACCGATTTACCGGAACCAGTTGTCCCTGCAACCAAGAGGTGAGGCATTTTGCCCAAATCAGCCACAACCGGCTGCCCTGCAATATCTTTCCCAAGAACGATAGTCAATGGAGATGGATTATCACGGAATTTCTCGCAATCCAATACTTCCCGCAGGTAAACTGTTTGCCGTTTCTTATTGGGTAGTTCCAAACCAACATAAGGTCTTCCCGGAATCACTTCAACAATACGAACGGCTACCGCTGAAAGTGAACGAGCAAGGTCACGCGATAAGTTGGAAATACGGGAAGCTTTAACTCCGGGTGCCAGATCCAATTCAAATCGTGTAATAACAGGGCCGGGAGAAAACCCAACAACATCTGCTTTGACGCGATAATCATTCAAACGCGCTTCAATCAAACGAGAGGTTTGTTCAAGAGCAAACATATCAACCGGCTCTTCTTCCGCTGGCGGTTTTGCCAGAAGATCCAGAGAAGGCATCGGTGTCGTCGGTTTTGGCAATGGCTGATCATTACGTATCAAAAACGGATGGAACAGGCTATCTTGCTGCGGTTGCTGCGCAAGAGCATGTTCAGTTTTCAACTCATGAGAAGCAAGAACCGGAGCTATTTTTTTCTCCTGAACCTGATGAGTTGGGGCTTCTGTTGGCATAAATGCAGATTCAGCTGGCTGGCTCATTTGATAACGCTCATGTTGCTGCTGCTCAAATGCTATCCGCAACGCTTCTTCCTGTGCTTCTTCCTGTGCTTCTTCCTGCGCATCCTCTTCATCTATTATGCTATTTTCCGGGTTATTTTCCGTAAATGCAGCAACCTTGGGCTGTTCATATATTGATGCAGATTGTTGCGAGTCTTTGCTTTCCGCTTCAAAATCTGAACCATAGCGTTCACGTTGTTGTTCAAGGAATTGCTGACGCAGCGTGTTTTGCTGTTGCTCATCCATTTGCTGCTCATCAGCTTCCGCAATCAGTTCATTTTGCCTTTCTTTTTCTTCTTTTTGCAGATGTTCTGCCAAACGATAAGAAGGCACTTTAATGCCATACAATTCCCGGCGTGTAGGTATTCTGACCGGATTAGGACGAGGCATTTCAGGGCCAATTCCCTGTTTGACCTGCGGATTTCTCGTTACAACCGCAGAACTTGTTATATCTGCCGCCGTATTTTTCAGATTGATATTTTCATTGTGAGTCTGCGAAAGAGGGACAGATTCTGATTCTGATTCTGCATCTAATTGATAATCTGTTCGCAATTCAAATGAATAACGGACAGGTTCCTGTTCTTCTGCTGCCTTCTGTCGCAATTCATCTGGTGCAAATTCTGGCAAAGTCTCTGCTGACTGCATAACTGGTTGTGAAAAGTGCTCACTGTTAAGTGAATCTTTAGGCGTTTCTGGCGACGTTTCTGACAATGTTTTTGGCAATAACGTCTCTTTTGCTGAAATGATTTCCGCAGATTCTGCATAAATAGGTTCAGGTGAGCTATTTTCCCGAGGTTTTTCGATGTCTTCCTCAACAGAAGGCGTTGAAGCAGCCGGCGATGCTAAATCTGTATTAGCCAATTCAACGACTGTTGGAGCTGTCAGCAGTACATCATCTTCATCCACTGTTTCAGTCGTAACGGCTGTCTTAATTATGTCATTTTTATCAACGTACTCAGCTCTTTCTTGTTCACTGGCGGAACGTTCAGAAACTATTTTATCTTCCAATACATCATCGTAATATTCCGCGTCATTACGGCCACGGTTTACCACAAAACTAATTGAATTCAGAATGACTTCACCAATTTTTTCTGCAATCGTGAGCCATGACCAACCGGTAAACAATGTAAATCCAACAACCCAAATGCCAAGCAAGGCCAACGTTGCTCCAAGAACATTGAACCAAGGCAGAATTGCATTGCTAAATAAGTTACCGATGACTCCACCAGCGGCAAAATCATTTAAATCGTCAATATTGAGTGCGGCCAAGCCACATGAAGTCAATATCAGAGCCAAAGCACCAATAACGCGTAGTGCGAGTGTGAAGAAATCTACGTACTCTTGCCTATCTTTCTGACGGAAAGCATTCCAACACCCTAAAAACATTAACGATGGGACTGCATAGGCAAGAATACCAAATGCCGAGAATAATATGTCTGATAACCAGGCACCAACGCTACCACCCCAATTATGAACGGGTTCATGCCATGACGTTTGTGACCAGCTAGGATCGGATGGGTTGAAGCTGACAAGCGCTATCATTAAGTACACAGCACAAATGGCAATAACCAGCAGGACAGCTTCTAAAAGCCGACGGCCACTGCTTATTTTTTTTAACTTAACACGTTTGTCTTCTGTATATTCCTGGTTCAAGAAAGACTCTCCAGGTTTTCATGTTGATTAAACGGAACAACGCTGAGGATAGCTCAGCGTTGAAACTGTATACATAAACAGGAGTGTACCTAAGTTTTTCCTGTTTTGCATCTGTACCTCATTAAATTAGGCAAAAGCTTAACGAGTCTTAATCACCAGACGGTTACTCTGTTTCACTTCTTCCATAACAACATAAGTACGGGTATCGTTAACACCAGGAAGACGCAACAGAGTTTCGCCGAGTAATTTACGATATGCGGACATATCTGGCACACGTGTTTTCAGCAAGTAGTCAAAATCACCAGAAACTAAATGACATTCTTGGATTTCTTCCAGTTTCTGAACAGCAGTATTGAATTGTTCAAATACATCTGCCGCACCACGGTTAAGGGTAATTTCAACGAATACCAGCAATGATGCATCCAGATAATGAGGATTCAGCAAAGCTGTGTAGCCAGAGATAAAGCCCTGACGCTCCAAGCGACGTACACGCTCCAGACAAGGCGTTGGTGATAAACCAACGCGTTTGGATAACTCCACGTTAGAAATACGGCCGTCTTTTTGCAACTCGTTAAGGATATTACGATCTATACGATCAAGATCTTTTCCCGGACGCTTCTTATTATCAATCATCTTATTGCTCTCTCTTTATATTCCTACACCCATAACTTTTCCCTATCTCTTTCAAGCAACTGAGCTGGAAAAGATGTCTTCAAAGGCTAAAGCTCAATCTATAACCAAGGTTTAAGGCCTACTGCAATATCCCGAAATACGATTTTCCATCATCGTCTGACTCATACACGACTACCAAAACACCCTTTCTCAGAATATTATCTCCTAAAACATTGTGTCTTTTAGAAAGCAGCTTAACGGCAATTTTTATATTCTATGAGAAAATCACCCACACCAATTTGTCTATTCTATAGAAACAATTGATTAGCGAGGTAGATAATTATCTCTTACGCAGATGTTTTCGCAAATGCACAGCCGATTGTCAAAGTAAATGAGCAAAAATCAGAACAACCTGCCATACAAATTTTCAGTAAATCCTTTTAATAGCTCATTTCAAGCCTTAAACGTATAAATGATGTTCAATTCAGAAGGATAAATAATCTCTTCTTACATTTCACTCACATCATAGTTACTATCTATCGGTAAAATCGTTAATAACATGAATATTTTATCTGATAATTGCTTTTTTTAACTTATTATTTCTCCTACAATCCCTAAATCCGCAACATGCGATAATGGAAATGAGGTATTCATGAGCACAGCCAAACACAGTAAACTTATCATTCTTGGCTCAGGTCCTGCTGGTTATACCGCTGCTGTTTACGCAGCCCGCGCTAATTTAAGCCCTGTTCTCATTACTGGGGTCGAAAAAGGCGGCCAATTGACCACCACGACTGAGGTTGAAAACTGGCCCGGTGATCCTGAAGGGCTGACTGGCCCAGGCCTGATGGAGCGTATGTTCCAACATGCTGAAAAATTTCAAACTGAAATCATTTCTGACCATATTCAGAAAGTAGATTTCTCAAACAGGCCATTCCGTTTGTATGGAGATGATCAGGAATATACCTGTGACGCTTTGATCATCGCGACAGGTGCTTCTGCCCGTTACCTCGGATTGCCTTCCGAAGAAAATTTCAAAGGTCGTGGCGTATCTGCTTGTGCAACATGCGATGGTTTTTTCTATCGTAAACAGAAGGTTGCTGTAGTTGGTGGTGGTAATACCGCTGTTGAAGAAGCTCTGTATTTAGCAAACATTGCTTCTGAAGTTCATCTGATTCACCGCCGTGACACTTTCCGTTCAGAGAAAATCCTGATTGACCGCCTGATGGAAAAAGTCAAGAACGGCAATATCATCCTGCATACCGATCGAACTCTGGACGAAGTTCTGGGCGACAACATGGGTGTGGCAAGTATCCGCATTCGTGATACGAAAAATGACAATACCGAAGAACTGGATGTAACCGGTGTTTTCATTGCTATCGGCCATAGCCCGAATACAGGCATCTTTGACGGTCAGCTTGATCTTGAGAATGGGTACATCAAAGTGCAATCCGGATTGCATGGAAATGCTACCCAAACCTCTATTCCCGGAATTTTTGCCGCCGGAGACGTTATGGATCACGTGTATCGTCAGGCCATTACTTCAGCAGGTACTGGTTGTATGGCGGCATTGGATGCTGAACGTTTCCTTGATGGATTGGCAACCAAATAATCCATTTTTCCTTAGAAGCGCTATTTCGGTAGCGCTTTTTAACAGGTAACATAAAGCTTGTTTTGATATTCCGTATCATTACCTGCTAATCAAAAGTTTTTCTTATGGACAAAACAAGACAATCTGAACTTGTTCGATGGCTAAGACAACAGAGTGCCCCTGCCCGTCGGTGGCTTCGTCTATCCATGCTACTCGGTCTAATCAGTGGATTATTGATCATCTCTCAAGCCTGGCTCCTGGCTTCCATCCTCCAAGCCCTGATTATGGACAATGTTCCCCGCGAAAATCTCACTAACCAGTTTCTGATGCTAGCAGCCACTTTCACATTGCGGGCAATCGTCAATGCTCTTCGGGAACGTGTCGGGTTTATTTGCGGTAAAGTTGTGCGCCAACAAATCCGAAATATGGTGTTGGATAAACTGGAGCAGTTAGGGCCTGTATGGGTTAAAGGAAAGCCAGCGGGAAGCTGGGCAACGATTATCCTGGAACAAATCGAAGATATGCAGGATTTTTATTCCCGCTACCTGCCTCAGATGGTTCTTGCTACCATAATCCCCATTTTAATTCTGGTTACCCTATTTCCGATTAATTGGGCCGCAGGGTTAATCTTGCTGGTCACTGCCCCCTTAATTCCTCTGTTTATGGCGTTGGTAGGGTTAGGTGCCGCAGATGCCAACCGACGTAATTTTGTCGCCCTTAACCGATTAAGTGGTAATTTCCTCGATCGTTTACGGGGTCTGGATACGTTGCGCCTGTTCCATCGAGGGAAAGCCGAAGTTAAGCAGATCGCAGAGTCAACCGAGAATTTCCGTCACAGAACGATGGAAGTACTGCGCATGGCATTCCTGTCTTCGGCTGTATTGGAGTTTTTTGCCGCAGTTTCCATTGCCGTTGTTGCCGTCTATTTTGGTTTTTCCTATTTGGGAGAATTACACTTTGGCAGCTACGGAATGGGAGTTACGTTGTTTGCCGGCTTCCTCGCTTTAATCCTTGCCCCCGAATTTTTCCAACCACTACGTGACTTAGGCACGTTTTATCATGCAAAAGCGCAGGCAGTCGGAGCAGCAGAATCGCTTTTCACTCTGCTCAGCAGTGATGGGGAACAAGCAGCAACCAGCGGCGAAGAAACACTAACAGATAAAGACCCCGTCGCTATTGAAGCCTGCGAGCTGGAGATACTGTCCCACGATGGTCATCACCTTGCCGGCCCGTTGAATTTTACGATTAATAAACACCAGCGAATTACTTTGGTCGGAAAAAGTGGTGCAGGTAAAAGCTCATTGATCAATGTACTTCTGGGTTTTCTACCTTATCGTGGCTCCCTCAAAATCAATGGCATTGAGCTACGTGAACTCAATCTCACTGAATGGCGCGAATGTCTGAGTTGGGTTGGGCAAAATCCACATTTACCAGAACAAACTGTGCTCGATAATATTCGTCTTGGTCAATATGATGCCACACAGGAACAAATCCATGATGTGATGGAAAAAGCTTATGTCAATGAATTTGTACGCAATCTGCCAGACGGAATCAATACGGTAATTGGGGATAATGCTGCTCGTCTGTCTGTCGGGCAGGCGCAGCGTATCGCCGTAGCACGAGCGTTATTAAATTCCTGCCAATTATTGTTATTAGATGAACCCGCCGCCAGTCTTGATGCCCATAGCGAACAACGTGTGATGATGGCTTTAAATCAAGCTTCTTATCGGCAAACTACATTGCTGGTTACTCACTTACTAGAAGAAACGCTGACATATGATCAGATTTGGGTAATGGAAAATGGGTTATTGATTGAGAAAGGTGAATATCAGAGTCTAAGTCAGTCTCAAGGTGCATTTTCTCGTCTGCTGTCTCATCGTAGTGTGGAGCTCTAATCATGCGCGTATTATTCCCATTTCTCGCATTATACCGCCGCCACTGGTTTCTCATTAGCTTAGGTATGATATTGGCGATCGTGACTCTGCTCGCCAGCATTGGGCTGCTGACGCTTTCAGGTTGGTTTCTTGCCGGCACTGCCTTAGCCGGATTCGCAGGGTTATATACGTTTAACTATATGCTGCCTGCCGCGGGTGTGCGTGGTGCGGCCATTTTCCGCACTGCGGGTCGTTATGCTGAACGGCTTGTCAGTCACGATGCAACATTCCGTGTATTAGCTCATTTACGTGTTTTTGCTTTTCAGAAAATTTTGCCGCTTTCTCCGGGAGGCATTGCCCGCTTCCGTCAAGGTGAGTTGTTAAACAGACTCGTTGCCGATGTTGAAACGTTGGATCACCTCTATCTGCGGGTTATTTCCCCTGTTCTTGCCGCATTTGTTGTGATTGTAGTACTAACGTTTGGCTTAGGGTTCCTTGATATTACCCTTGCCTATACTCTCGGTGGCATTATGTTGGGGCTGCTATTGATCTTGCCTTTCTTGTTTTTCCATGCAGGGAAACCCTACGGCAGAAACATTACTCTACAACGCGCTCAATATCGTACATTACTCACCAGCGCTTTGCAGGGACAAGCTGAATTAACTGTATTTGGTGCACTTAAGCGTTTTCGTCAATCCATGACGGCGATTGAAGGCGATTGGCTAAAAAACCAACAAAAACAGGCTAATTTGACAGGGCTTTCACAAGCCATCATGATTTTTTCTACAGGCATAACTGTAACACTGATACTTTGGCTCGCCGCAGCAGGTGTTGGAGAAAATAGCCAACCGGGTGCGTTGATAGCGCTATTTACCTTCTGTTCCCTTGCTGCTTTTGAAGCGCTTGGGCCAGTCACTATAGCATTCCAGCACATGGGACAGGTTATTGCGTCTGCAACTCGTGTTTCTCAATTGATGCACCAAGAACCTGAAGTGGCTTTTCCTGATCACGGACCACAGGCAAATAGCTCTCTCAGCCTTGAGATAAAAAATATTGATTTCACCTACCCGGGCCAACCTCAGCCTGTATTAAAAGATATTTCTTTATCTCTGACATCAGGCGAGCATATTGCTTTATTAGGAAAGACCGGATGTGGTAAATCGACGCTTTTACAGTTAATAACTCGCGCATGGGACGTTAATAATGGTGAAATTCAACTCAACCAGCATCCCATTTCCGGCTATGATGAAGCAACATTTCGCTCAATGATGTCCATCGTTCCCCAACGTATACATGTGTTCAGCCACACTTTACGTGAGAATCTTTTATTAGCAAAACCCGATGCCAGCGATGATGAATTAGAAACCGTATTGCAACAAGTGGGTTTGGAGAACTTGCTAGGCAATGATAAGAAGCTAAACTGTTGGATGGGTGAAGGCGGTCGCCAACTTTCCGGCGGAGAACAGCGCCGTTTAGGTATTGCCAGGGCATTACTGCACAATGCTCCTTTGATGCTTCTGGATGAACCAACCGAAGGACTCGATTCTGATACTGAACAACAGATTTTGTCATTGTTACACCGTAGTTGCCAGCATAAGACACTGATTATCGTGACTCACCGGCTGACAGGCTTGCAGCGTATGGATCGGATCTGTGTTATGGATGGAGGACGTATTATTGAGCAAGGCAAACATGATGTGTTACTTGCCCAACAGGGACGGTATTATCAGTTTTATCAGCGTCAGAGCTATCCTACGCAGGAGTGATTCATTTTATGTCGATAGCTCAACTCGATAATTCATATGAATTTCCCCATCCAACCAATGCGATGACTGAACCTAATGGTTTGCTGGCATTTGGAGGAGATCTTAGTGCAGAACGCTTAAGAGTGGCGTATCATGAAGGCATTTTCCCGTGGTATTCGCCCAATGAGCCACCTTTGTGGTGGTCTCCCAACCCCCGGGCAGTATTAATTCCCGGGGAATTGCATACGGGCCGAACACTTCTTCGGTTTATTCGCAAACATACTTACCAAATTACGGTAAACTATGCTTTCGATGAAGTGATATATCATTGTGCACAACGACAAGAAGGCACTTGGATAGGGCCGGATGTTCTGCGAGGTTATCAAGCATTGCATCATGAAGGTTTGGCTCATTCAATTGAAGTTTGGCATGATCGCCAACTTGTAGGTGGTTTATACGGTGTTTGTATAGGGACACTATTTTGTGGTGAATCTATGTTTAGCAGAATGGAGAATGCATCTAAGTGTGCGTTTGTCGCATTCTATCACCACTTTCTACATCATGGTGGCCGATTGTTTGACTGTCAGGTGTTAAATCACCATACAGAATCATTGGGCGCCAAAAATATTCCAAGGGAAGAATTTCTTCAGCATCTTTATCAATTGAGAGCACAGCCATTACAATCGGGCTGCTGGTCTAAACAAGAGCTGGATTTATAATCATCGCTTAGGGGTTTATGCTGTTCACGGCGGGAATGTCATTATCATCATATATGAAATGATGGTTTAAAATACGACATTCCTTTACATAATGATGGTTTTTCGGCATTATCGTGCCGATTAAAAACTATGGTTGTTACTTAGAGGATTAGATGGCCAAAGAAGACACTAATTTTGAAATGCAAGGTACTGTATTAGAAACACTGCCGAATACTGTGTTTCGTGTTGAATTAGACAACGGGCATGTTGTTACTGCCCACATTTCAGGAAAAATGCGTAAGAACTATATCCGCATCCTGACTGGAGACAAGGTCACAGTCGAGCTAACTACATATGACCCTGAAAAAGGCCGTATTACTTTCCGTAGTCGCTGATTAAGATACCTTTTAACACCACAGGGGATAGTATTTTCAGCATCCACCTGTGGTGTGGCTTTCGGTTTTTATCACCAGCCTTTATCACTAACTTACGGTAATCACTAACTTACGGTAATCACTAACTTACAATACAGCATCTTCTGATTTCTTATTATTCGATTTATTCGACCTTTTGGCATCCTTAAAATCATATATTAATACTTGTTTAGCCTTATCAAGCTTAATACTGACCGAGCCTCCATGCACCAAAGAACCAAATAATAATTCATTCGCCAATGGTTTTTTGAGGTTGTCCTGAATCACTCGAGCCATAGGGCGTGCTCCCATAGCTTTATCGTAACCTTTGTTACATAGCCACTGACGGGCGTCTGCACTGATTTCCAGAGAAACACCTTTTTCATCCAGTTGGGCTTGTAATTCGACGATAAATTTATCAACGACTTGTTGAATAACCTCAGAAGAGAGTGCATCAAACCAAATGATGCCATCAAGACGATTGCGGAATTCAGGTGTGAAAATCCGTTTAATCTCTTCCATTCCATCTGTGCTGTTATCTTGTTCAGTGAAACCAATGGATTTACGCTGTGTCTCACGTACCCCAGCATTAGTTGTCATCACCAAAATAACATTGCGAAAATCAGCTTTGCGGCCATTATTGTCGGTCAATGTCCCATTATCCATAACCTGTAACAATAAGTTAAAGACATCGGGATGGGCTTTTTCAATCTCATCCAGAAGTAATACAGAATGAGGATGTTTGATAATAGCATCGGTTAATAATCCTCCCTGATCATACCCCACATAACCCGGTGGTGCGCCAATTAAACGGCTAACAGTATGACGCTCCATATATTCCGACATATCAAACCGCAGTAATTTGACATTCAATACCTTAGCAAGCTGGACTGTCACTTCCGTTTTACCAACACCCGTCGGCCCCGCAAATAGGAAAGACCCGACTGGTTTATACTCCTGCCCCAAGCCAGCACGACTCATTTTAATGGCTTCCGTCAAAGCCCCAATGGCGCGATCCTGGCCGAAGACCAACATTTTCAACCGATCATCCATTGTTCTCAGCACATCCTTATCACTCGCCGACACCGTTTTTTCCGGGATACGGGCTATGCGAGCAACAACGGATTCAATATCTGAAACATTGATCGTTTTCTTACGACGGCTGGACGGAACTAACCTTGTTCTGGCACCTGCTTCATCAATCACATCAATGGCCTTGTCCGGCAAATGGCGATCAGTAATATATTTCACTGATAGCTCAACTGCTGCACGAATCGCTTTCGCCGTATAACGGACATCGTGGTGTGCCTCATACTTAGCCCGCAATCCATTGATAATTTGTACCGTTTCCTCTGGCGAGGGTTCAGCAATATCAATCTTCTGAAACCGACGAGCCAAAGCCCGATCCTTTTCGAAGATATTGCTGAATTCATGGTAAGTTGTCGAACCAATGACCCGAATACGTCCACTGGACAATAAAGGCTTAATAAGGTTGGCTGCATCCACTTGCCCACCTGAAGCAGCGCCTGCACCAATGATAGTATGGATTTCATCAATAAAGAGAATGCTTTTTCTATCTTGCTCTAAGGTTTTTAACAAGGATTTGAAGCGCTTCTCAAAATCACCACGGTACTTTGTACCCGCCAGCAGTGAACCAATATCCAGAGAATAGATAGTACAGCCCTGCATAACTTCGGGGACATTATTTTGTACAATACGCCATGCAAGCCCTTCTGCAATAGCAGTCTTGCCAACGCCAGATTCCCCAACAAACAGGGGATTATTCTTGCGACGGCGGCACAGTACCTGAACAGTTCTCTCCAATTCATTCTGACGCCCGACAAGGGGATCAATTTGACCTTTTTGCGCCAATTGGTTCAGATTAGTTGTAAAATTCTCCAACCGATCTTCACTGACTACCTGCTCTTCCTGAACCGGATTGATACTGTGGTGAGAATCGTTATCCGGCTCATCTTTGCGCGTTCCATGAGAAATAAAATTCACGACATCCAAACGACTGACGTCATGCTTACGCAATAAATAAGCGGCCTGAGATTCCTGCTCACTAAAAATAGCAACTAAGACATTAGCCCCGGAAACATCTGAACGCCCCGAGGATTGAACGTGGAACACAGCGCGTTGTAAAACACGCTGAAAACTTAATGTGGGTTGTGTATCTCTGTCATCATTTTCGGATAACAAAGGAGTAGTTTGAGCAATAAAATTCTCCAATTCCTGGCGTAACAGCGACAAATCGACTTTACAAGCCTCCAGTGCTTCCCGCGCTGATGTGTTACTTAATAGCGCCAGCAACAGGTGCTCTACAGTCATAAATTCATGCCTGTTATCCCTTGCTTTGGCAAAAGCAATGTTGAGACTAAGCTCCAGTTCTTGATTGAGCATAAGCACCTCCTCCTAAAATCAGTAAGCCAGATCAGACTTTTTCCAGCGTGCAAAGTAACGGATGCTCGTGCTCCTTAGCATACATGTTCACTTGCGCAGCTTTAGTTTCTGCGACCTCTGCCGTATAAATTCCGCAAACTGCTTTCCCTTTATAATGGACATCCAGCATTAGTTGCGTTGCTTTTTCAACATCATAAGAAAAGAACTTTCGCAATACGTCAACCACAAACTCCATAGGGGTATAGTCATCATTGTTAAGAATGACCTTATACATTGATGGCGGCTGTAGCTTTTGTTTTGCATCATCCTCAATAAATTCTTCAACTTTCAAACCGTTATAAAACTCAGTCATTATTCTTCCGCTGGGCATTAACTTTCCGCTGGATTTTAGTATGAACTAATTCATTCTACTGCTATATATTTTATCACTTCATACCGCACTCTGCTTCCACCCCCCTTTGATTACCGAATAAGGATTTCACCTAAAAATCGGATACCGTTATCTATATCAAACTTTAGCCATCTGAGACAGCTTGACGTTACTTATATGCTTGACGGCGTAATGAATTTCACTACAGTATATTTTATGAACACCGCATTCTGTCTGGGCGTCTGTTCATATCCTGAAATTTTTAGTGACTCCTAAACCCGAAATCGTAATACGAGGGATAGAGAAGTATGGAAACAGGTACTGTTAAATGGTTCAATAATGCAAAGGGCTTTGGATTTATTTGCCCAACCAGCGGGGGTGATGACATATTTGCTCACTATTCAACCATTCAGATGGATGGTTATAGGACGCTGAAAGCTGGGCAAAAAGTGAATTTTAGTGTTCATCAAGGCCCCAAAGGTAACCACGCCAGCCTTATTGTACCTTTGGAAGAAGGCTCAAAATCAAAAAAAGAGTGATCCAATAAATTCGTAATTCCACGCCACAGATAAACAGTGGGCTATTTGTGGCGTGCTATTTACACTCTGACTACTTACTTCTTTGTAAATTACTCCCTTGCAAGCGCTTCTATAGGATCAAGATGAGCAGCATTGCGTGCCGGCAGGAAACCAAAAATTATCCCAATTACTGTTGAACAACCAAAAGCGACGATAAATGCAGCAGGGTTATAAACGAAGTTCCATTTCGGTAACATCCACTGTGCAGTCAAAGATAAGCTATATGACAGGGTAATTCCCAGTATACCGCCCATTAGACAAACCAAGACAGATTCAATAAGAAATTGCTGCATAATATCGCTGGTTCTGGCACCGACTGCCATGCGGATACCAATCTCTCGGGTACGCTCTGTGACTGATACCAGCATGATATTCATCACGCCAATTCCACCAACCACCAAAGATATTACTGCCACTAGCGTCAAAAACATTTGTAAAGTTCGCGTTGTTTTATCAATTGCTTCAATTGTTCTGTTTACATTGTAGGTAGAAACATCTTTTTTACCATGATGAAATGCCAATAACTGCTTAAGTTTTTCTTCCGCTTTATTGGCAGAGTAGCCATCCTTCACTCTGACATCAATTGAATCCAAGTAGCTTTTGTTTATCAGACGACCATTCATCGTACTGTAAGGCAACCAAATTTGTAATATGTTACCGCTATAAAACTCTTGCCCATCACCAATTACACCAATCACCGTCAAGGGTATATTTTCTAAAATGAGCTCTTCACCTATCACATTATTTTGGTAAGGAAATAACTTTTTGCGAGTATAGTTGTCAATAATAGCCACTTGAGCCTGATGCTGAAGCATTTCTGAAGTAAAAGGCATACCTTGGACAAACTTCATGGCATATACCTGAAAAAAATCACCTCCTACACCCAATACTGATGCATTCACATCAATATTGCCTCGGCGCAAACGCCCATTTACTCTGAATTCAGGAGAAACTGCCTGAACATAATGTTGAGATTTTATTATTGGAATATCGGTGAGTTTCAGTGCCTGACTATCCAAGTCACTATCATCATCACCAAAATCGCCTCCCGGATAAATCTTGATGGAATTAGTTGCAATGGATTTAATATGTGATAGCACCATTGATTTTGCCGCATCACCAATCACCAAGATCGTTACAACAGAAGCAATACCAATGATAATGCCAAGCATAGTCAGTAAAGTACGCAATTTATTGACGATCATGGCACGCCATGCCATCAATAATGCTTCATTAAAACGCCCCCAAATTTGTTGCACTGAAGAGTTTTTTACGCTCACAGAAGAAGAAAAAGGAGACGATGTTTGTGTTCGGCATTCAGAAGGACGTGAATCACTCATGATACGCCCATCTTTAATTTCAATCACTCTTTGAGCCTGTGCTGCAATATTTGGATCATGAGTAACAATAATAACCGTATGACCTTGTCGACAAAGCTGCTTCAAGATATCCATCATTTCCTGACCAGAAACACTATCCAGTGCTCCTGTCGGTTCATCAGCAAGAATGACTTGCCCACCATTCATAAGTGCTCTGGCAATGCTGACTCGCTGTTGCTGTCCCCCTGAAAGCTGATTTGCCCGATAACTGATACGATTTCCCAATCCAAGACTTTTAAGTAGCTCAATAGCCCGCTCACGACGTTGCATTTTGGGAACACCTGAATAAATCGCCGGAATTTCTACATTCTGTTCTGCTGTTAAATGAGCCATCAGATGATAACGTTGGAAAATGAACCCAAAGTATTCCCTGCGTAATTCGGCCAACTGATTACTATCCAAACCGGCAGTATCTCTCCCGGCAACCCAATATTCTCCACTGCTGGGTTTATCCAGACAGCCTAGTATATTCATCAAAGTTGACTTACCTGAACCGGAAGCACCGATAATCGCTACCATTTCTCCGGCGTGAACGGATAAAGAAATATTATCCAAAACATTAACTTGTTCTTCTCCAGCAAGGTAACTGCGGCTAACACCTTTTAGTTCCAGTAATGTATTCATTATGATCCCTCTACATTACTATCACTACGACTACTTATAACACGGTCGTTTTCCTTCAAACCAGAAATAACCTGAACATTGATATTATTAAAGGCACCTGTCGTAATTTCGCGTTTTTCTTCTTTTCCATTATGCAAAACACTAACTTCATATTGGGTAGAAGATATTTGCTTCCCTAAATCTGAAATTGGGATCATCAATACATTATGTAGAGTCTGAAGCTCTATTTTCACTTGAGCAGTCATTTGCAAACGCAGAATATGTTCAGGATTCGGAACCTTAAAACGGGCATAGTAGAAAACAGGGCCAGATTTATATGTAGTTTCACCATTAGGTGCGCCTGCCGTTCCCTTAGGTGTTGGCAAGATATCTTCTAAGACACCGTGAAACTGTTTTCCGGGTGCTCCCAGAATAGTAAATGATGCTTTTTGTCCGGGTTTCAGATTTATGACATCTGCTTCTGATACTTCTGTATTAACAATCATCGTATCGAGGTTTGCGATTGTCAGGATAGTTGGAGCTTGTTGTGCGGCTATCACAGTTTGTCCCTGAAATGTTTTAATATCCGCCACAATTCCTTCTATGGGGGCAAGAATGTTGGTGTATTGCAAATTTGTTTCAGCAGTATCAAGTTTGGCCTTATTTTGCTGAATTTGTGCATTAAGGTTATCAACTCTGGCCGCTTTAGACTGCACATCTGCTTTACTGACATCTAATTCCTGAGCAGATATTGCATTTAATTTAAGCAATTTTTTCTGTCTGCTTATTTTAAGCTGAGCCAGTTTCAGCTCTGCTTGTGCACCACGGAGATCGGCCTGCAATGATTTTGCAGTTTCTTGCGCTTCTACCACAGCATTTTTTGCTGTCTGCGGATCAATCGTCGCCAGCAATTGACCTTTTTTAATCTTTTCTCCCAATTTCACATACAATTCTTTCAATTGACCACTAACCTGAGAACCTACATCAACTTTACTCACTGCATCCAATTTACCTATAGCCAAAACATTTCTTTCAAAGTTACCCTTTATGACTGCATTAGTTTGATATGTGACAGGCTTCGGCAGGAAGAAGAAATAGCTCCATACAGATGTAATGGTAATGAGGATAAGCACTGTTGCGATCCAACGAGACTTAACAGAAAAAAAATTCATCAACAAAGATCCACCATTAGAAAATAAAATTTCGTTACGCCAATGTACTGTAAATGACATCAACGAATCCTATCAACCGGAAATTTCTACACGTTCCAGAGACATATACTTCCCCCTTTTACCCATCAGATTTACTTGCTTTTATTTATAATAATCACTCTATTAGAGATTAAAAAATGCGTTGAGTTTCAGTATGCTTCCCCTTATCCTATTTGTTATTTTAGTGTAAATATTTTGTCTCTATACGCTTATTAGCCCTTATGGCTGGTTTTACTTATTAGAACTAGAGAAAAAAACGCCTCTTACCGGATAAGGATGTGAATTATGTATTCAGGATTGTTAATTATTCTTTTGCCTTTAATTCTGGGCTACCTTATTCATCTGAATAATAAATCGATGCTCACTCTGGTACACAAGCTACTCAATGTCATGGTTTATACCATTCTTGTTCTGATGGGCATCAGCCTCGCCATGTTGGAGAATCTGGGCAGCAATTTGCTTTCTATCTTGCTGTATGCAACCACGTTTTTCCTATGCACCTTTATCATTAATATGCTAGCGCTTTTCCTATTGGATAAACGAGATCCGTGGATTATTAATACACATAAACAGGAAAAACCACCGTCCCGATTACATATGGCGCTAGATTCCGTCAAATTATGTGGCGCATTAATATTAGGGTTTCTTATTGGCTTAACAGGCTGGTCATGGTTCCAGTTTTCCAACCGTGCCAGTGAAGTTGCATTGGTTTTTCTACTATTTCTGGTTGGTATTCAACTGCGCAATAACGGCATGAGCTTAAGGCAAACGCTGTTGAATCGCCGTGGTACGATTATCGCCATAGTCGTTGCCATCAGTTCTCTGCTAGGCGGTGTGCTGGCTGCATTTTTGCTGGGATTACCCGCCAAGACCGGTCTTGCCATTGCATCTGGATATGGTTGGTACTCCCTTTCAGGAATTTTAATTTCCGACGCTTATGGGCCGGTACTTGGCAGTACAGCATTCTTCAATGACTTAGCTCGTGAACTGGCTTCCATTATGCTCATCCCCATACTAATAAATCGCTATCGTTCAACCGCATTAGGTTTAACAGGAGCTGCTTCAATCGACTTTACCTTACCTATCTTACAACGCTGTGGTGGTGTAAGTATCGTTCCAGCAGCCATTGTTCATGGTTTTATATTGAGTTTAATGACTCCGTTGTTCATTGCATTTTTTACTCAATAAAGAACAACCTTGATTTAGCCCATAAACTGACTAAAAAAACCTTTTTGGTATAAAAATTAATCCAATTCGTAAAATAAAGAGCGAAAAACAATCCGGAAAAATGTCTATTACTTGCTTAGTTAAGTCACTAACTTAATGAAAACAACAATTTTATGCAGACATTATTGCATAGTTATGCTTATAGGATTAATATCTCAACAAACAACTAACTATTCATATTTTTCGCATGAGCATTCAATTAAAAAACATAAATTGTTTCTATGGTAAACATCAGGCTCTGTTCGATATCAATTTTGAATGTACATCAGGAGAAACTGTCGTATTACTGGGGCCAAGCGGTGCTGGCAAGAGTTCATTGCTACGTGTTCTGAATCTACTGGAGATGCCTCGCTCTGGACAACTCAATGTGGCAACTCATCAGTTTGATTTTAAACAGCAACCCAATCACAAAGAAATACTGGCATTACGACAAAAGGTTGGCATGGTCTTTCAACAATACAACCTGTGGCCACATTTAAGTGTAATGGATAATTTGATTGAAGCACCTTGTCGAGTCCTGAAATTGTCTAAACAACAAGCTCGGGAAAAGGCAGCAAAACTTCTCTCTCGTCTCCGCTTAGATGAATTCGCCAACCGTTTTCCGCTGCATCTTTCTGGCGGGCAACAACAGCGCGTCGCCATTGCGAGGGCGTTAATGATGGAGCCGCAAATTCTGTTGTTTGATGAACCCACTGCTGCACTTGATCCGGAAATAACCTCTCAGGTTATTGATATTATTAAAGAACTGGCAGAAACCGGTATCACGCAAATTATCGTGACCCACGAAGTGGAAGTGGCTCGTAAAACAGCAAGTCAGGTTGTATATATGGAACAAGGCCACATTATCGAAAAAGGTGACGCAACTCATTTTATGCGGCCTCAAACAGAAGCCTTTGCTCATTATTTATCACACTGATATACCATACAGGATCTGTTATACCCAATAGGTTTCAAGTTCAAGTTGCCTCCCAGTGAATAAAGCACAACTTGAAGGGCTGAGGATATATATCGATAATCGGTTATAAAACAAACATCAATAGCAATTATCAACCACAACATTTATGAACAACAGGATATGGCTATGAAAAAATTATTGTTTGCAGTTTTGTTGAGTGCAATGACCTTATCGGCAACCGCAGCAGAAAAAACGACTCTCCGTTTTGCAACAGAAGCCACTTACCCGCCATTTGAATTTATTGATGCAAATAATAAGATTCAGGGATTTGATGTCGATTTAGCAAATGCTATATGTGCAAAGCTTCAGGCTGAGTGCACATTCACTAACCAATCTTTCGATAGTCTCATTCCCAGCCTGAAATTTCGCCGTTTTGATGCACTGATGGCAGGTATCGATATTACTCCCGATCGCCAAAAACAAGTTGATTTCACCCATACCTACTATGATAACTCAGCCATTTTCATTGCCATCAAAGGAAAATTCACTCACATCAGCGATCTCAAAGGCAAACAAGTCGGGATACAGAACGGAACCACACACCAAAAGTATTTGATGGAACAACATAAAGAGATCAAAACTGTGCCTTATGATAGCTATCAGAATGCAATCCTTGATCTGAAAAATGGCCGTATTGATGCTGTATTTGGTGATACAGCAGTCGTTAATGAGTGGCTGAAAAAGAATCAGGAATTAGGGACGGTTGGTGGTAAAGTAACGGATAAAAACTACTTTGGTACCGGTTTAGGGATTGCAGTTCGCAAAGGCAATACTGAGTTACTGAACAAACTGAACAAAGCACTGGCTGAAGTTAAACAAGATGGTTCTTATGACACCATCTATAAAAAATGGTTTGAACAATAAGCTGGCTCCCAATGAATGAACTACAATCTTTAATCAATGCCGCCGGAATTACCGTCGGCCTTGCTATTTCCTCACTTATCATTGGCTTGGTGCTGGCAATGCTTTTTGCCGCGTGGGAATCCATACGCTGGAAACCTGTCGCTTTGTTAGGCTCCTGCTGGGTTACATTGATCCGGGGGCTGCCTGAAATTTTAGTCGTTCTCTTCATCTATTTCGGAAGTTCACAACTTCTAATCATGTTGTCAGAAGGTTTTGAAGTTAATCTGGTTTTCTGGCAGTTCAACATACAGATGGAAATTGATAACTTTGATGTCAGCCCTTTCCTTTGTGGCGTCATCGCCCTTTCACTATTGTATTCCGCGTATGCTTCACAAACGCTGCGGGGAGCATTGAAAGCCATCCCAATAGGTCAGTGGGAAGCAGGCCAGGCATTGGGATTAAGTCAAACCCGCATATTTTTTCGTTTGATTATGCCGCAGATGTGGCGTCATGCCCTACCCGGACTCGGTAATCAATGGCTGGTTCTGTTGAAAGATACTGCTCTGGTTTCCCTAATCAGCGTTAATGATTTAATGTTACAAACAAAAAGCATCGCAACTCGAACACAGGAGCCATTTACATGGTATGTGATCGCCGCGGCTATCTATCTGGCAATTACATTGGTGAGCCAGTTTATTCTTAAACAGCTTGAAATGCGTTCCACTCATTTTGAACGGAGTATTTCGTGATGTTTGAGTATATCAAGGATATTTTACCGGGCCTGCAAACCAGTCTTAGTCTGACTTTCACAGCATTACTGACTGCATTTATGCTGTCGGTTGTCTTGACTATGATTCTGACCATGAAACTGCCCGTACTCACCCAATTGGTAAAAGGCTATATCACGCTATTTACCGGAACGCCTCTTCTCGTTCAGTTTTTTCTGATTTATTACGGGCCGGGACAATTTCCATCAATAAAAGAATATCCGTGGTTATGGCAACTTATGTCAGAACCGTGGCTATGTGCAATGGTTACGCTGGCATTGAATAGTGCCGCCTACTCAACCCAATTGTTTTATGGTGCAGTTAAGGCCATTCCAGCAGGGCAGTGGCAATCTTGTCAGGCTCTTGGTATGTCCAAAGTACATTCTATGCGCATTCTGCTACCTTATGCTTTTAAGCGGGCGCTTTCTTCCTATTCCAATGAAGTCGTGCTGATTTTCAAGAGCACTTCGCTTGCCAGCACAATCACTTTATTGGATATCATGGGGCATAGTCAGCTTCAATTCGGGCGCAGTTATGATGTCACGGTATTCGTTGCCGCTGGTATCATTTACCTTTGTATCAACGGTCTTTTAACACTACTCATGCGTATGATCGAACAGCGGGCATTATCATTTGAACAACGCAATTAATCACCATTGCTATTTAATTAACCGATATATGTTTTGCTTACTCCCGTGATAAATCGAAGTTATCACAGGAGTAAGCACGTAAAGTCAGCAGATTACTTTATATCAAGAACTAAATATCAAGAACTAACAATGCCAATGTTTCATAATGTTCAGTGTGAGGAAACATATCAAATAACTGAACTTTTTCTATTCGATATTGTTTGAGCATAGCAATATCTTTTGCCATCGTCTGAGCATTACAGCTTGAATAGAGAACAAATTTGGGAGCCATCCGACCAAGATATTCACAAAGTTCTTTGCCAATACCTCTGCGAGGAGGGTTTACCAGCACTAAATCAGGTATTTGTGCTTTATCAAGCGCAAAATGAGTAGAATCCAGCGCCTGAAATACTACTTGTTCCAACCCGAGGCTTTTGGCTGAACTTTTAGCACAATCAATAGCTTCAGCACTGATTTCTATCCCCGTCAGCTTGGTTTCTTTATCTGCACAGTGCAAACCAAAACCACCTGCACCACAAAACAGATCCCACATACTGCTGATATTTAATTCCCTGACCCAACGCCCTGCCGTTGCATACAGATCAGAGGCAATCTCTGGATTCGTCTGGAAAAAACTACGCGGACGAATATACAACGGGATACCGTTAAAAGTTTCCTCCAACATCTTGGATTCAGTGAAAATAATCTCTTTTTCACCTTCCAAAATTGCCATGTGAACCGATTGGATATTAGCGGAAACCACTGTCACTTGTGGCAAGTGTTTCTTCAACCATGGTAATGCACGCTCTAACTGAACCAGTTTTGTTTCTGAACGCAAAACAAAGCGCAGCATCATTTCACCATTGGCACGGCTTTCCGTCAGAAGAATATATTTCAATTCTCCTTTCTTACGTTCAACGTTATAGGGAACTAAGCCAGCTTTAGCGATAAATATTTTTATTGCATCAAATACTGGCTGAAAATATTGCGGGTACAACGGGCAATCACAAAGATCGACTGTTCTACCATCACGATGCAACATACCAAGCAATGGACGCTCAACACTACCACTCACTACCATCTTGGCTTTATTACGAAACTCACTGGTCTGGCTGGTCACTGGCGGTAGCCAGTGTATTACTGATGTTTCCTGTAAAAGTTGGTTTAAATGTTGTTGTTTATCAGATAATTGCTGTGAATAGGACTTATCGAGCCACTGGCAGGAGTGACAATGCCCCGCGGTGTACTGCACACATTGCATTGTAAAAAACCGTATCAAAAAATATTAGTGCAAAGTAAATGTTGATGTATTCGTCGAAGCCAATGATTCTTCATCTTCTACTTCTATTTCAACTTCTACTTCCATCTCACTTTCCATATCATGATTGACATAGAGAAGATTATTGCTGTGAATTTCGAAAATCACATTAGCAATTTGCTCTTCGCCTTGCTGCATAAAATTGGAAAACTGCGTGAAAGTCATACCTACTGCGATAGGAAATGCCTGACAAACAATCAACTTAGGTAAGTTTTCATCCTGAACATCAAGAAATGCCTTAACTGTCAGGGAACTGGCATTAATCTGACTCAAATTGGCAACCAATGGAATGATCGCAGTTGGCCTAACTTCTGCCAGAGCAGAAAACAATACGACATCACCCAACAGATCGATCTTGGCATCAAACAAACCATCGATATTCTGCATATGAGGCAAATGCAGGACTGAGTTTGAATCATTCTCAAAATAAGAAATTTTGAGCCGTTCAAGCCACGTGCGCAGTGTTGACAAATCGGGAATAACCATAGAATCCATCGAATTAACCTCATATGACCAAGAAGTTACACATGCTACTTTGGGAAACACCCTACTGAGTAGCAGCATGACCAATAATTAACCTATTTTATTTTTCGTCATCAGAAAAAGACTGAGGACGTTTATCTGCTTTCTTATGATCAATTCCCAGAAAGGAAAGATTATAGACCGCACGCCAGATAATATGGATAGCTGCTGGTATCAAGCAACCGATACCCAATAAGATCATAGCAATGTGCGCTTCTGTCGTCATTAATAAAGGTGATAGAATTATGCTATCAGTGATCGACAAATACGCCAAAACTAATAACCCGATACCCAATACTTCCAATAAAATAACCAAATTGGGCATATCAGCCAATGATCGCATCTCTTTTGATGGATTTATTTTCATTTTTGACCTGCTTTCCCAGCCTTAAAAATAGATTTTCTGTCACTTATCGTCAGGCTATCATACCTCAAGCCCGCCAATTGGCAGGACTAATTACAACAAAAGGCAATTCCTGCTTTTTTTTGTGGGCACTTACAGGCATAGTAACTCTAGATGACAATCTATAAAGTTCACAATCATTACCACTAAGGAGTTGTTTGTATGTATACTGTCATTTTTGGCCGCCCGGGTTGCCCATACTGCGTTCGTGCTCAAGAACTCGCTGAAAAATTAAAAGCAGAGCGTGACGATTTTGATTATCGCTATGTTGATATCTGGGCTGAAAACATCACCAAAGACGACTTATCAAAAACAGTGGGTAAACCTGTTGAAACTGTTCCTCAAATTTTCATTGATGAGAAGCATATCGGTGGCTGCACTGACTTTGAAGCTTACGCTAAAGAAAATCTAGAGCTATACAAAGAACAAAAAAATAACTAGCCAGAAAGTAAAGCGTTAAAAAAGCCGCTATCCAGCCGAAAACGTTTACCTTACTGGATAGCGGTAACCTTAGCTATACCCCCTTCAAAAAAAATTCACCCCTCAGAAAAAATTTTTCGTTTTTTTTCTCAATGATGAGAACTTTCACTCCAAGGCGCAGTCTTAATTATTGCCACTGCTTTTCTTTGATGTCCCCATATTGAGGAGCCCGATAGTCACCCACTTTGGTTAAAGACTATCGGGTTTTTTTGTTGTTCCTGTGTTAATTACAAGAGAGAGATTACTTTTCGTTACTATCACCGCTATATTATTTACTCATATGGTTTCAACAATAGTTAAATAAAGTGATGAATCAAAGTAATCCTATTTATGGTTTTTTATTATAAAATTACTATTTTAACTTTAAGTTGCTAAAATCAAATCATCATGTTACGTAAATATCACGTTTGTGAGGCTTACTTTGCTAGAACAACTTAACCACAAATTGTTTCTTTTTATCAATGCAACACCCGATTCATCACCCACAATGATTTGGCTTGCAGTCTTTATCGCAAAATATTTAGTATTTATTTATCCCATCACATTGGCCATTTGTTGGCTTTGGGGCAAAGAAGAAGCCATCACACATCAACGTACCGTCGTTAGTAAATCCTGTATCGCTTTTGCCTTTGGAATGGCAGCATCCTATATCCTTGGAATACTTGTTCCACACGCCAGGCCGTTCGTTGAAGGTTTTGGCTATAATTTCCTTTATCATGCCCCTACGGAATCTTTTCCGAGTAACCATGGCATAGCAGTATTTACTTTCGCATTAGCATTCATCTTATGGCATCGAATTTGGTCAGGTGTATGCCTAATAGTTATTGCCTGCGCCATTGCCTGGTCTCGTGTC
Organism: Xenorhabdus khoisanae; assembly: GCF_001037465.1. Taxonomy (GTDB): domain Bacteria; phylum Pseudomonadota; class Gammaproteobacteria; order Enterobacterales; family Enterobacteriaceae; genus Xenorhabdus; species Xenorhabdus khoisanae. Next base: position 926 of record NZ_LFCV01000018.1, on the reverse strand, counting down.
TATGTTGGTGTTCACTGGCCGATTGATATGATTGGAGCATTTTTAGTGAGCCTATTAGGATGTGCTTTCTCTCAGGTATTTTGGGGCCTATATGGTGAGCGTTTACAAAGTAAACTTACCCGCCTTTACCAGTTCTGTTGTGCATTTTTGATCCGAAAAGGATTGGTAAAAAATTAACCAACATCTCAATTTATATCCAATTAGATTGCAAATTGCAGTTCTGCAATTTGCAAAATGAAAGGTAAAGATGTATCGCTGGAAATTCATACTAGGCATGAGCTTCCAGTGAACATTTACATTTTAAATCCTAAGCCTTTAATGTAATTAAGTTTACCTTAAACCCAGTAACCTTGCTAAATTTAAGGTTTTATTTCATTCAACTTATTTCGTAACATTTATGTTACTCTATGTAAACAGACAAAATATCCAAATAAAATCCTTCGTTATATTTAACAATACATAACCATGAAATGATTATCATTTCTTCATAAACATAGACTTAATGATTGATATTTACACACAACGATCAACTAAAGATACTGACTCCATTAACACATAATCAATAAAAACAAAATATTAAGAAAAAGGAAAACACCATATTGAATCAAGAAATAAAATTCTATTTTTGATTAAAAATCAATATATTACATAATTATCCGTGTTAAATTAAAAAGACAAAAATAAAAAATTAACATTAATTATATTTATTTAAATATTCATTAACTAACAATGAAAAAACTTATTAATATATGAATATTATTAAATAATAATATAGGTCAATATGAGAATTTAAAACAAAAATAATGATATCATCCTTGTTAAATCCTTCATTCTCTTTTCTTTAATATTTGATCAACATTTCAGCAAAGATCTATAACATCTTTCCTTTTTTATATAAATCTTGCAATTGCGAGAGTGATCACGGT
>NZ_LFCV01000017.1 GCF_001037465.1 Xenorhabdus khoisanae | reverse complement strand
TCAATCGATTTCTGTTTATGACCTTCATCAACATTATTGCGGGTATACAGCAGGCCAGAAGGTTGGGTTTTGACTAATGTTGCTGTACTCATAATAGTGCTACCTGAATGCCGAATAATGAATTGTCTCATTAGGTGTAATAATTATAGCGGACAATTTTTCGGGAGTCATATTGCTTATCCCTATTGGATTAATAGGTATTGGTATTAATAGATATTATATTAATAGATATTTCATGAAAATAAAAAAACCGGAGGATATTGAGTCTCCTCCGGTTTGAATAAATACCCCAGTATTTTGGTAAAAATAATTATTCTATTTTTTCTATTTTAGTTTTTCGTTTAATGGTAGACGTGGAACCGATAGAAGCACAAATAATGCAGAAAAGAGCAACCCACTGAGTCATCGTCAAATGCTCATTAAGGAAAATAATACCTGATAATGCGCCTAATGCTGGCTCAAGGCTCATTAATGTCCCAAATGTTTTGGCTGGCAGGCGCGTAAGGGCAATCATCTCCAGCGTGTAGGGGAATGCGGTAGATAAGATAGCGATCCCCAGCGCAATAGGCAGCAATGAAACATCAAACAGTAATTCAGGGGCAGTCTGTATTAACCCGATTGGGAAGAAGATAAAGGCCGCAATCAGCGAACCCACAGAAACGGTAGCTGCGCCATAGCCAGCCCCGGCACGTTGCCCGAAGATAATATAAAGTGCCCAGAAGACACCGGCTCCCAAAGCATACAAAATCCCGATAGGATCAAGTGTACTGACACTATCCCCAACAGGCAGGAGAAAGCCTAATCCGGCGATGACCAACGCAATCCAGAGAAAATCCAGTGGGCGTCGGGAAGAAAACATGGCAACAGCCAAAGGCCCTGTGAACTCAAGTGCAACGGCAATGCCGAGAGGAATGCGAGACAAGGCCATATAAAACAGATAATTCATCGCCCCTAGTGAAATACCGTAGGCAAAAAGAGGAATCAGAGAATCCCGCTGAAATTTTAGACGCCACGGTTTAAAAATCAGAAAGAGAATAATTGTTCCCAACGCAAGTCTCAAGGCTGTGACACCAGGCGCACCGATGACATGGAATACTGTTTTAGCCAGTGAGGCTCCGGCTTGAATTGATGTCATCGACAGTAACAATAAAATAATGGGGAGCAGAGGAAAAGAAGCTGCCCGATGTTTAGAAAGAGACATTCAAAAAAACCTCAGTTACAACGTGTTATTTAGGGGGACGTCATCTTCGCAGTGAAACAGATATAACTCAACAGGATTATCAATTGTACGCTTGTTAGTCTATCGTATAATCAGAAATTAAAAAAACAATAATGGAGTTTAGTCATGAAAGAAAATACGATTAAAAATGCACCAGAAATAAAAGGTTCTGTAAAGAGTATTGCGGTTTATTGTGGTTCAAGCCTTGGTATATCTGAGATCTATAAAGAAAGCGCGATATCTTTTGCGAAAGAACTGGTAAAACGTGACATTACTTTAGTCTATGGTGGAGCAAGCGTAGGGATTATGGGAACGGTTGCGGATACTGTCCTGAAAGCAGGTGGTAAAGTGATTGGTGTTATCCCGACCTTGCTGGAAGAGCGTGAAATTTCCCATAAGAATTTATCAGAACTCCATGTTGTGGAAACTATGCACCAGCGCAAAAGCAAGATGATCGAACTGGCAGAGGGATTTGTTGCTTTGCCCGGCGGCTTTGGGACATTGGAAGAGTTCAGTGAAGTTTTTACCTGGAGCATGATTGGGTTAAATAGCAAACCTTGCGGTATCCTCAATATTAACCAATTCTATGATCCTCTAATTTCTATGATCGACAGAATGGCAGATGAGCAGTTTCTGCAGGAAAAATATCGTCATATGGCAATTGTTGAACAAGATCCCGCTTTATTACTTGACCGTTTTAATGATTACATTGTTCCTTCGGTCAAAACTTATTCCAAATAATTTCAACAGAAGGAGAAATATAATGATAATAAGAACAGCTTCGATGCAGGATGTTGAGGCGATTCTATCTCTCTATAATGTCTTATTTGATGAAATGGCAGCGTTACAGCCAGATAGGCTCAAAGCGACTGAACAAGACAGAGATTTTATTGTTTCCAATATGGATAATGGCAAATTTCATTTACTTGTTGCGGAAGATGAAAATGGCAGCATAAACGGGTTTGCCATTGCGCAAGAACAGAAGACACCGTCTTTTAACTGCTTGGTCCCCAGAACTTATGGCCATATTTTTGATCTGGTAGTAAGTCGGAATGTCAGAAGTCTCGGTGTTGGTCGGAAGTTATTGGCTGAAATGCAGAAATGGGCAAAGGAAAATGGTTATTCACATCTGGAACTGAGTGTATTATCTCAAAATATTGATGCAATACGCTTTTATGAAAGGGAAGGGTATCAGGAAGTGAATAGAACTATGGCGATTACTCTGTGATCAATATATATTCCAGTTTTTACGTGCCTTCTGTATTCAAATTGCTTTGCAATAACAAATAACTATTTAAACCATCAGAATTTAATTCTGATGGTTAGTATTTATTTACATCTATTTTCTGACCATAGTGAACTCATTTTTTAACGGTGCTGTTTAAAGCAATTCGATATTCTCTTAATACTTCGTCAATAATCCAACTGGTGCGGGCAGCAGATTCTCCATTGGATGGGCAAACGCCTTTGCCCTGTATCCCGGCAATAACTGTCTGGATTAATGGCATTTGAATATGTTTTGGATTTTCAAAATGATACTGATGGAGTTGGTTATTTTCATCATAATATGAAATGGGGGAGTCACCAAATGTTGCAAAAACTATCTTGCCTTTGTCTCCGATAATTTCGACTTTATCCTCACGGGAACTGGCGACAAAATTCCAAATTCCAACGCCCTGAATCTGGTTTTCGAACATAAAAGACATGGAAACGCAATCCTCGGCGGGATAGGCTTTTGCCTGTGAGTTGGCATGTCCTTTAACCGAGATAATTTTACCGAGCAGAAAATCCAATATATCGAGTGTGTGGCAAGCCAAATCAACAAATAAGCCACCACCGGATATTTCTGGTTTCACAAACCACGGCAAATTATCAGGATCTTGATAGATAGAAGCCATTTCCCTGAATAGCATGCAATTTACAATTCGTGGTGAACCAATTGCCCCAGAATCAATTAACTCTTTTATTTTGATAAACCTGGGTAAAGCCCTACGATAATAAGCGACGAACAGCGGGACTTTTTGCAATCGGCAGATGGCAATCATTTCGTTGCATTCTTCAAATGTTAATGCCATCGGTTTTTCAACATAGACAGTTTTTCCCGCTTGTGCTGCCAAAATTGTATATTCTTTATGGGTAGAAGGTGGGGTCGCAATGTATATGGCATCAATTTCAGGATCATTAATCAGGGATTCGGCATCTGAATACCATTTTCTGATATTGTGTCGCTTGGCAAAATCTTTGGCTAAATCAGTATTGCGGCGCATGACCGCCACTAATTCAGAGTCTTCTAGTTTGTAAAAAGCAGGGCCACTTTTTACTTCAGTGACATCACCACAACCAATAATGCCCCATCTTACTTTTTGCATTGTATTTTTCCGGTGTATCAAATTGTTGAGTCGTAAAATTCAGGGAAAGTTTATAACAGGACTGCTTTTTGTTCTGTACTTCCCTGTTCTATAGATTAGCGATATTCATGGAAAAAATAATTAACATTCAGTATGTTATTTGATGTCTTTCTCTAATTTTGAAAGTGGGCAACGCATTCTGGCGATACTTTTTTCTGGTTGTGGCATAATGCGCGGCTATCAATTTTATAAACTCCCTTTTTATTCACTTTAAGAGCAAAAGTTGTGTTAAGTACAAACAACATCACCATGCAGTTTGGCAGTAAGCCACTGTTTGAAAATATTTCTGTCAAATTCGGCAACGGCAACCGTTATGGTCTGATTGGTGCGAATGGGGCAGGTAAATCTACGTTCATGAAAATCCTGGGCGGAGATTTAACCCCAACTTCCGGTAACGTCGGCCTTGATCCAAATGAGCGTCTGGGTAAATTGCGTCAGGATCAGTTTGCATTCGAAGAATATACCGTGTTGGATACAGTCATCATGGGGCACACGGAGCTGTGGGAAGTTAAACAGGAACGTGACCGCATTTATGCCATGGCAGAAATGAGCGAAGAAGATGGCTATCGTGTGGCTGATCTGGAAGTCGCCTATGGTGAGATGGACGGTTACAGTGCCGAAGCACGTGCCGGTGAACTGTTACTGGGCGTGGGTATTCCTGTGGAACAGCATTATGGCTTGATGAGTGCTGTGGCTCCGGGCTGGAAATTGCGGGTATTGTTGGCTCAGGCGCTGTTTTCTAATCCTGATGTCCTGCTGCTTGATGAGCCAACCAACAACCTGGATATCGATACTATCCGCTGGTTGGAGCAAGTGCTTAATGAACGTGACAGCACGATGATCATCATTTCCCATGACCGTCACTTCCTGAATACCGTATGTACTCATATGGCTGATTTGGATTATGGTGACTTGCGTCTGTTCCCGGGCAACTATGATGAGTATATGGTGGCGGCAACACAGGCCCGCGAGCGCCTCATGGCAGATAATGCGAAGAAGAAAGCACAAATTGCCGAACTACAGGCTTTTGTTAGCCGTTTCAGTGCCAACGCCTCTAAATCTAAACAAGCAACTTCCCGTGCTCGTCAGATTGATAAGATCCAGTTAGATGAAGTAAAAGCTTCCAGCCGTCAGAATCCTTATATCCGTTTTGATCAGGATAAAAAATTGTTCCGTAATGCGCTGGAACTGGAAGGTTTGACCAAAGGGTATGATAACGGGCCACTGTTCAAAAACCTGAATCTGCTGGTGGAAGTTGGCGAGAAGATGGCGGTGATCGGTGAAAACGGCATTGGTAAAACCACATTCCTGAAAACGCTGATCGGAGAGGAAGCGCCAAATAGCGGTACGATTAAATGGTCTGAAAACAGTGCCATTGGCTATTACGCACAGGATCACGCCAGTGATTTTAACTGCGACCTGACTGTCTTTGAATGGATGAGTCAATGGAAGCGTGAAGGTGATGATGAGCAGGCAGTACGCAGTATTCTTGGTCGCTTATTGTTTGGTCAGGATGATATCAAGAAGAAAGTTGGTGTGCTTTCCGGTGGTGAACAAGGCCGGATGCTGTTTGGTAAGTTAATGATGCACAAGCCAAATATTTTGGTGATGGACGAACCAACCAACCATTTGGATATGGAATCGATCGAATCTTTGAACCTTGCGCTGGAACTCTATCAGGGAACGTTGATTTTCGTCTCTCATGACCGTGCTTTTGTTAGCTCATTAGCCAGCCGTATTCTGGAGATTAAATCCGATAAAGTGGTTGATTTTAAAGGTACTTATGATGAGTATCTGAAAAGTCAGGGTATTGCTGAGTAATTCTGCTTAACGTTTATAGCCCCGTTTATTTTACGGGGCTATGATCAGGGTTACTGACAAACTTCACATTTAGGGTCTTTAGGCAGTTTGATCTCACGAAATTCCATTGTCATTGCATCGAACAGTAATATTTTTCCATGGCAGCTTTTTCCATACTGAGTCAATAGCTTAATGGCTTCCATGGCCTGTAAGGAACCAATAGTTCCCACCAATGGCGCCATGACGCCTGCTTCAACACAAGTCAGATTGTTTGCACCAAATAACCGGCTCAGGCAACGGTAACAAGGTTCTTCCGGTTGGTAAGTAAAGACGGAAAGCTGGCCTTCCATGCGAATGGCCGCACCAGAAACCAAGGATGTTTTACGTTCGTAGCACAAACGATTGAGTTGTTCACGGATGGCAACGTTATCTGTGCAATCAAGCACAATTTCGTGCTGGCTTATCAATTCATCCAATGCAGGATCATCTAATAATCCTTCAATGGGATGAATAGTAACGTGCGGATTAATCTCCCGTAGTGTCAGGGCCGCTGAATGGACTTTTGGCATACCAATGCGTTCATCGCGATGGAGAATTTGTCTTTGCAGATTGGAAAGGGAAACCGTATCAAAATCCAACAGGGTGATAGTTCCAACACCAGCCGCAGTAAGATATTGGGAAGCCGCGCAACCGAGGCCCCCCACACCAACTATCAGCACCTTGGCAGATTTTAATTTTTCCTGCCCGTCGAAATCGAAACCCCGCAAGACGATTTGTCGGTTATAGCGCAGGGTTTCTTCATCGGTAAGTTCGATAGTCATTGTTTTATTATCTTATTGGTTTTGCAGTAAATGATTGAAAAATTCGATGTGCACTGTTTCGCCAACCACAACATGCCCGCGTTCCCGTTCCAGAACGATAAAACAGTTGCCGGCGCTGTATGAACTAAAGATATGGGAACCTTGATGACCTGTGGTTTTTACTTCGAATTCCCCATTTTCATTGATGGCAGCAATACCACGTTGGAAATCCAATCTTCCGGCAGATTTTTTCAATGGCGTTGTTGCCTTGGCTGTGAGGCGCATTGGTGGTTGCCATGTGGTAAAGCCGGATAAACGGGCAATCAGTGGTTGCACTAATTGGTAGAAGGTCAACACAGCAGAAACGGGATTGCCGGGTAAGCCACAAAACCATGCATTCTCCAATTTGCCAAACGCAAAAGGTTTACCGGGTTTAATCGCGAGCTTCCAGAAACTGATTTTGCCCACTTCATCTAAAATCTGTTTAGTGTAATCCGCTTCACCCACAGAAACGCCGCCGCTGCTGATGACTAAATCGGCTTGTTTATCTGCATTGATAAACGTTTGGCGCAATGTAGCAGGATCATCGCGGATCACGCCCAGATCGATAACTTCACAATCCAGTTTTTCTAACATCAGACGAACAGCAAATCGATTAGTATCGTAAATTTGACCAGCCTGTAATGGTTCGCCGATGGCTTGCAGTTCGTCACCCGTAGAGAAAATGGCAACTTTCAACTTACGAACAACATTAACTTTTGCAATGCCCAGAGAGGCAATCAGCGGTAATTGTGCTGTAGAAAGTTTAATCCCTTTTGGCAATACCACAGCATCTTGAGTGATGTCTTCGCCAACAGTACGAATATTTTGCCCTTGTGTTACCGGAGAAGTGAACCGGATTCCTGTTTCAGTAACCTCTGTCTGTTCCTGCATCACCACGGCATCAGCACCAGAAGGAATAGGGGCGCCAGTCATGATGCGAATACAACTGCCAGCCGGCCATTCTCCCTGAAACGGTGCACCAGCCAGTGCTTTTCCTGCTACGGGCAAGGTTTGGTGATCGCTCAGATCGGCAACGTGAATGGCATAACCATCCATTGCTGAGTTATCAAAAGGAGGAACGTTGATGGGGGAAATGATATCAGTGGCGGTGATACGGCCCGCAGATTCAGTCAGACTAATGGTTTCTGTGTTAGTTAGAGGAACAGTCTGCGCCAGTAATTTTTCTAGTGCCTGCTCAAGTGAAATTAAGTCTGAGGTATGACAGTGATCCATGAGAAGCTCCCTATATGCCGCAAATACAAATACTACAGATTGCGGACAATCAGTTATTTTTGAAGCAGTTATTTTTGCAACTGAACGCATTATGACAAAGATTGCCTTGCTGGGGAATGAGGGGAACCGGTTGTTAATAAAAGATGTATATTATATTCATGATTTGTTATAACTGATTTATTCTAACTAATCCGATTGATTTCACTATCATTTAATCACTATGAGCAATCAAACCATCACATCTCGTGGACGTCATTATCAGGCTTTTCAGATTGCATTAAGCGGTTTTCTTGCTTTGGTTGTTGCAATGGGAATAGGGCGTTTCACTTTTACCCCACAAGTTCCGTTGATGATTGCTGAATCCCAATTCACATTGACGGGAGCAGGCATTGTTGCGGCATTCAATTACCTTGGTTATCTGGCTGGCTCTTATGATGCTATGCGGGCTCAGCGTTTTGTCGAATACCGTCTATGGAGTGGATTATGGGGAGCAGTGATCATTACACTGCTTTCGGCATTGCTGGATGGACCAGTTTTGCACAGTATTGCTCGTTTCTTTATTGGCTGGGCCAGTGGCTGGACGTTGGTACTGGTAGCCGCATGGGCGAATGATGAGTTGGCAAAACTGAATCGTCCGGGATTAAGTGCGGCTGTTTTCTCTGGGCCGGGAATCGGGATCTTTATTAGCGGCGTGTTGGCGATGGGGATTCAGTCCTGGCAAATGAGCGCCGCCAGCGCGTGGATGTTATATGGCATTCTTGCTTTACTGCTCAGTATTTATATCAGCCGTCATTTGCCCCGCAGTGGTGAACTGCATCGCCCACAAACTACCCTCCAAAAACTCACTCTGACACCGGATATTAAGCGACTCGTGTGGAGTTACAGTCTGGCTGGATTTGGCTATATTTTGCCTGCAACATTTCTTTCCCAAATGGCATCAGAACGTTTTCCTGATAGCCTGTTTGCTCAGTTTGTCTGGCCAATATTTGGTGGTGCTTCTGTCATTGGCATCATGTTGGGAATTTTGCTGCGTAATGTCTCAACGCCTCAAATTCGTTTGTCAGTTTCGTTATGGCTTCAGGCATCAGGCATTTTAATTGCAGAAATGTTACCGGATCTTGCCGGGTTGATGATTGGAGCATTACTGATAGGCGGTGGTTTTATGTGTGTGGTGCAATTGGCTTTACAGTATGGCCGGGAATTGGCGCCAAACCATGCCCGCTATATGGCGGGATTACTGACCACAGGTTATGCACTGGGGCAATTAGTGGGACCGATGTTATCAGCGGTTTCAACATGGCTGACAGGTAAACTGGAACCTGCTTTGTATATCGCATTTATTGGGTTAGTCATTGCGGGGTTATTGGTATTCAATCGTCATAAAATTCATCGTGAGTTATCTTGATTTGGCGCATTGATGACGTACAGGTATAGTTGTGCGTGGATACAAAAATAAATAAATATCGTGTGGTGTTACATGCACTGATATCTGCGTAAAATAAACGTTTCGATTATCCGTCAAGTAACGGAAAGTATTATTCTTGGAGAAACTGATGTCATCCCTAAGTACAGAAGCTGCATTGGTGCATTCAGCACTGGCCGCCCGTGGTCTTGAAACCCCATTGCGTGAACAAACTCTGGAGCCAGAAGTGCGTAAAGCACGCATTGAGGAACACATGACAGAAATTATGAAACTGTTAAATCTTGACTTGAGTGATGACAGTTTGGCGGATACGCCGGGTCGTATCGCGAAAATGTATGTGGATGAGATCTTTTCAGGATTGGATTATAACAATTTCCCGAAAATCACCCTGATAGAAAATAAAATGAAAGTCGATGAGATGGTAACGGTGCGTGATATTACGTTAACCAGCACCTGCGAACACCATTTCGTCATCATTGACGGCAAAGCTACCGTTGCTTATATCCCTAAAGATAAGGTCATTGGTTTGTCGAAGATTAATCGTATTGTTCAGTTTTTTGCCCAGCGTCCACAAGTGCAGGAACGTTTGACGCAGCAGATCCTGATCGCGCTACAAGCCCTGCTTGGCACGAATAATGTCGCCGTTTCTATTGATGCTGTCCACTACTGCGTTAAAGCACGCGGCATTCGTGATGCAACCAGTACAACGACGACGACTTCTCTGGGAGGGTTATTTAAAACCAGCCAGAATACACGGCAGGAATTCCTGCGTGCCGTGCGCCATCTGCAATTATCATGATGAATTTTTAATATCATGGAGCATAGTTCTAATGGAGTAATGCACCCGCGAGTTGAGATAATTGATAGTCTGCGTGGTTTTGCCATTTTGGGGATATTACTACTGAATATCTCCGGTTTTGCATTGCCATATGCGGCCTATATGAATCTGTTTTATAACGATTCAGTTTCATCTGCTGATGTCGTGACATGGCTGATTTTGAATACCTTTACTCAGGGAAAGTTTCTGTTCATCTTGACGTTGTTGTTTGGGGCATCGCTTGAATTGCTTCAGCAGCGAGGACGTGATTGGAATATTCCCAGATTGCTGATTTTGTCTGTTATTGGTTTATTGCACGGTATTTTGCTATGGGATGGCGATATCTTGTTGTCATATGGCATTGTTGGCCTGCTGGCATGGCATTTTATCAATAATCGTCAAAAGTTGTTTGGTACAGCGGCGACTTTGTATTTGTTCGGCGTGATGATGTTTTATCTTCTGGGATTATTTCCCGTAGGAGATAATAATTCATTCTGGCAGCCAACACCGGAAGACCTTTTTCATGAGAGTTACTGGAAAACTTATGGCGGGCTATTGGCTATAGAACATCGAATCCGTCAAATCAGTGGCATCATGATTGTGGTAGTTGTGCAATATGGCTGGCAAATAGTTGGTGTTATGCTTTGTGGCGCAATGTTACTGCGTAATGGTTGGTTAAAAGGAGAATTTAGCCGCAAACATTACCGTCGTTTGGCATTATGCTTAATTCCTGCGGGGATGGCGATTCAATGTATTGCCTTGTTAATTCAGTACTTATACCCTTACAGTTATTTTGCGTCGTGGACAGTCCGCTACACTATTACTGAACTGGCAACACCATTGTTGGCATTAGCTTATATCTCGTTGATTTATGGATTCTGGCCTACCATATCACGCTGGAAAATCGCTTTTTGGCTCCGTCAGGTCGGGCGAATGGCACTGAGTAGCTATTTGTTACAAACCTTGATTTGCACCACTCTTTTTTATCGCTTTGAATTATTTGATCGGTTTACTCGTTTGGAATTGATGGCATTTGTTCCATTTATCTGGGCATTAAATATCTGGTTTGCTTGCTGGTGGTTAAATCGTTATTCACAAGGGCCGATGGAAAAGCTCTGGCGCAGTTTAACAACAAAATTGTCTGGTAAGGTTTAGGCAAGTCATTTGCTAAGTTGTTTAAAGATTAAGAGCCTATTGGATAGGCTCTTTTATATTGAATTCGTTTCTCTTTCTTATTTGCTACGAGGTTTTTTTTCTAGTTCCTGTAGCTCTTCTGGCGATACAGCCGGATAACCTTGAACCCCGGTTGGTACGATATGTGGTGCGGGAATTGGCATCAATGGGCCTAAAAAGCGCGGTTCACGTTTCAGAATATACAAATCTGTCAATGCGCCAAGACGTGCAAATATTTCCCTTAAACGAATAGTCATCATATTCTTAGGGGAAGGAACCGCATAGCATTGTGCTTCTATACCCAGATGCATGGCAATAAACAAAGCCCGTTCACAATGGAAGCGCTGGGTGATTATGGTAAAGTCATCAGTATCAAATACCTTGCGGGTTCTGACAATCGAATCCAATGTTCTGAAACCAGCAAAGTCCATTACAATGTTGCTGGCTGGGATCCCCGCCTTGAGCAAATCCTTCCGCATGGTAATTGGTTCATTATAATTGTGCTGAGCATTATCTCCGCTCAATAACAAATATTTAATTTTGCCGCTGTTGTAAGCATTAACCGCCCCTTGAATGCGGTAAAAGTAATATTGGTTATATTGACCGGTTTTATAATATTTGGATGTGCCGAGTACCATACCGACTTGTCGCTCAGGAAGTTGCCTGAGGTCATCAAAAATGTAAGGAGCGGTTTTCCAGCTAATCCAACGGTCAAGCATAATAGCTGTCAGCATCATGACAGCAATGATGAAAACCAGACTGGTAATCAAGCGTTTCCACATGATTTTCGTTTGCCTTATATGTACTTATGGACCAATGCCTAAAGGCTACTTTACTTAAAATATTGAAGCAAGTTTTCAGTGGGTTATATTAAAACTAATTAAAAGAACTAAAACAATGGGGCAATAATTGAATAAGCCCGCCAACCTAATTGGCCGGCTTATTAAGATTATTATCAGAATGAGGTGCGTTTATAGATGCGATATTCTGGTTTCCAGAAATTGCGGTCAATAGCCTCATCCAGTGCATCTTCGGATGTGACAATCGCTACACCTTGAATTTGGGCTTTTTTTGCCACTTCTTTGGCTATTTTGCGAGAAACATCTTGGATGTCATCAATGGGCGGCAGTAATGGGCCAGAGCCTGTTTGTGCCAGTGGTGAGCACTCTGCCAATGCACGGCTGGCTACCATTAACATATCATCCGTAACACGTTTAGCGCCGGAAGCGATAACACCTAATCCAATTCCAGGGAAAATATAGGAGTTATTGCACTGTGCAATTGGGAATTCCCGGCCTTCATATTTTACCGGAGCGAATGGGCTGCCTGTTGCCACCAGCGCTTTGCCCTCTGTCCAATTGATAATGTCTTCAGGACGTGCTTCCACACGCGAGGTTGGATTAGACAGCGGCATCACGATTGGACGTTCACAATGTTTGTGCATTTCACGGATGATTTCTTCTGTGAACAAACCAGACTGACCGGAAACACCAATCAAGACAGTGGGTTTTGCGTTGCGAACAACATCCATCAGTGAGAGGGAATCACTGCTGACATCCCATGATTGCAAAGCTGAACTTTTCTGTACCAGCGCACTCTGGAAATCCAGAAGATTTGGCAGTTTATCGGTTAAGAGACCAAAACGGTCAACCATGAACACACGAGCACGAGCCTGTTCATCACTTAATCCTTCAGATTTCATCTGGGCAATGATCTGCTCTGCAATCCCGCAACCCGCGGAACCCGCACCAAGGAATGTCACAGTTTGATCTTTTAGCTGGCGACCGGCGGCATGGCTGGCTGCAATCAAGCTACCAAGGGCAACGGCTGCGGTACCTTGGATATCATCGTTGAAACAACAAAGCTCATCACGATAGCGGGTCAATAGTGGCATCGCATTATTCTGAGCAAAATCTTCAAATTGCAGTAGTACATTTGGCCAGCGGCGTTTCACAGCCTGAATAAATTCATCCACAAATTCGTCATACTCTTTGCCGGTAATGCGCGGATGACGCCAGCCCATGTATAGCGGGTCATTCAGACGTTGTGGGTTATTTGTGCCCACATCCAGCACAACCGGTAAGGTATAAGCCGGGCTGATCCCACCACAGGAGGTATACAGCGACAATTTACCGATAGGAATCCCCATTCCCCCGATACCCTGATCGCCCAGTCCAAGAATACGTTCACCATCGGTGACCACGATAACTTTTACATTCTGCTTGGTGGCATTTTGCAGCATGTCATCAATGTAAGCTCTGTTTGGGTAGGAAATAAACAGGCCACGTGCACGGCGGTAAATGTCAGAAAAATGCTCACATGCTTCACCTACGGTTGGTGTATAGATGATAGGCATCATTTCACTGAGATGAGCATCAAGGAGACGGTAGAACAGCGTTTCGTTGGTGTCCTGAATATTCCTTAAATAAATGTGTTTATCCGCGTCATTTTTGAAATCGCGATATTGACGATAGGCGCGCTCGGCCTGTTCTTCTATTGTTTCAACTGCCTGGGGCAGTAAACCATGCAAGTTGAAATTGCTGCGCTCTTCTTCAGTAAAGGCACTGCCTTTATTCAGCAGAGGAAATTCCAATAAGATGGGACCTGCGTAGGGAATATAAAGAGGACGTTTACTTTCGTGTTCCAGTTCCATGATGCTTACTCTTTGGACTAATCAATAACAAAATCGGCTGTAGATCCTAAGAAGATAAAAAAAATAAGTACAGCAAATGTTACTTAAATATATTTATCGTGAGCAAAAATGAGAGATAACATGCAGAATTGGCTAAAAAAATGTTATTTAATTTCTTTATTTTACTCCTCTTGAGCGATATAGAGGAGTAAAACTGCCATTTTGTTAAGTTACTCTTATACCCATTGGGTATAGTTCATTTTAAAAGGTATGCCGTTCCACTTTTGTACAGCCAAGTGCGGTTAATGTCGATTGTGTTGCGTTCCATTGTGATAAATGGCTATTTCCACCTTCCACGAGTACCGCCCGTTTGATGGAGTGACAATCTCCACCTGACATATTCATGAGTATCAGGGCTGCCTGTAACGGCGGTAAACTTGGGTTGAATGCGGCGTTTTCTGCATAACGGCCGATGTAAATTCGCCCTTGTTCATCCTGTAGTGCGATCCCTGAGTGGGATTGGCTATAAGGTGCGTGACTGTGGTTTGCTGCGTCCAGTGCTGCCTGTACTAATTCGTCGCTGGTATTTAATTGATGCCCGTGGTTAACGGTATCCAGCAACAATGGCGAGTCTGTTAAATCACCCGGGCCAAAGGCTTCCGGCAGGTAATCTGCCAGAGTCAATCGGGGGCGATTGGGCAGGTAAACTTCTAATTGTGTTCCACTATTCAGCTCATTCATAAACTGGCGGCAGTGACCACAAGGTGAATAGTTGATAGTGATGGAAGCCAGTTTTTTCTCACCACGTAACCAAGCGTGTGTAATTGCTGATTGCTCGGCATGGACAGTTTGCTGTAAAGGGACATCAGCGAATTCCATATTGGCGCCGAAATAAAGATTACCACTTTCTCCCCGTGCAATTGCACCAACATAGAAATGGGAAATAGGCGTAATGGCACAGGCCGCAGCAAGTGGCAATAAGGCTAATGCCAGCGCATGATCATCAAATCCACTGATTTGTTTAACGGATTCGACCTGTTTTGCGGTTAGCATTGCAGGAAAATCGTCATTGCTAATGTAAGGCAATAACGCTTCTTGCAGTTTAGGCGTAATTTCTGACCAAATAGCATGAAAACGAGCTTGCATAGAATGATCTCCAAATTAATTGAAGGTCATTCTAGGATGTCTGTTCAGGTTTGTAATGTGATAACAGCCATATATTTAATGAAATTTGTGTAATAAAAGAATTATTTTAGCAACTTACATCAAATTTTTGCTGTTTTAATTAATTTTTTCACTTCTTAGTTACACTTTATTAACTTCTTTAACAATGGTTATTGGTAGAATAATTAACCGAACAGATGTAGTAAAATCGGAAATAAAAAAGGCGCAATGAGTGAAGTAATAATGCCGCACGTCATTAAAGCCAGCGAACTGTATGCTCCCTCAACATGATCCATTTCAGCACAGCGAGCAGTCCCCACTGCATGGGATGCTGTTCCCATCGCCAATCCTCGTGAAGCTTGTGTCTTTATTTTTAGAAGATTAAACAGGTTATGCCCAAAGACTGCGCCTAAAATACCTACCGCGATAACACAAGCTGCACTGATAGCGGGAATACCACCGATAGAATCAGCGACTGCCATCGCGATTGGCGTGGTAACAGATTTGGGAAGAACGGAAGCCGCGATTTCAGGTGTGGCACCTGCCCATAATGCAATGGCAGTACCTGTTACCATTGCCACAATACTGCCAATAAAACAGATGGTAATAATCGATTTCCACTGGGCACGGATTTGATGGAGCTGTTCATAAAGCGGAAAGGCCAGGGCGACAACAGCAGGTTGTAGCAAATCATTCAATATCCGGCTACCCGCAAAATAATGTGCGTAAGGTGTATGCGTCATGAGTAGCAAGGGAATGATAACGGCCATTGATATCAACAAGGGATTAAATATAGGCAGTTTGAGCCGAATTGATAGCTTTTTGGCAAAATAAAATACGAGCAAAGTTAACGGTAGTGACCACCAAATATGGCTTAACATTTTTCTTTTTCTTCCTGTTCTTGCTGTTTAGCACCAATAATGATGCGCTCGCGGTGGACATAGTGGGAACTGTAGGCAACAACAATCATGACAACGATTGTACTGACAATACAGGAAAGGATAATGGGAAGTATTTGCTGACTGAGTTGAGAGTAATAATCCATGACGCCTACTCCGATAGGTAAAAAGAGCAATGTCATATTTTTCATCAACAGGCTACAGCTCGGTTTTACCCAATGCGGGGGAATAATTTGGAATGCAAGTAAACAAAACAGGAGAAGTAAGCCAATAATACTGCCGGGAAGAGAAAAGGGAAGCAGTGTTGAAATGATATTTCCCGTGATCAGGCACAAATAGAGCAATGCGAATGCGCGCAGATATTGCCAGCCTATCATCAGCACGTTTTGGAAAGACATAATAGATAATTCCTCAATATAGCGAGGGTTTTATCATACGACTAACACTGTAAATGTGCCATACGTCACATTAAAAAGCGGACTCATTTTTGAGCCCGCCTTAATATCTATTTGATAATAGTCAATATTTTTTCAGAGTACAGTCGGTTATTTAACTTGCATGCCAGGTTGTGCGCCGCTATCCGGGCTTAATAGGAAAATATCTTTCCCGCCAGGGCCTGCTGCCATCACCATACCTTCTGAAATACCAAAGCGCATCTTGCGTGGTGCAAGGTTGGCAACCATCACTGTCAGGCGGTTTTCCAACGCCTTTGGATCAGGATAGGCTGAACGAATGCCGGAGAACACTTGACGAGTCTCGCCGCCGATATCAAGGATCAGTTTCAGTAACTTATCTGAGCCTTCAACAAAATCAGCTTGTTTGATCAATGCAATACGTAGATCAACTTTAGCAAAATCATCAAATGCAATCGTGTCCTGAATAGGATCATCCGCCAACGGGCCAGTTACGGTTTTTTGGGGTTTGATACTCTCTTTTGAGTCAGCAACCATAGCTTCAATTTTAGCCATTTCAATGCGATTAAATAGTGCTTTGAATGGGGAAACTTCATGGCTTAACAGAGGTTGTTGGATGCTATCCCAAGTCAGCTCGGTATTCAGGAACGCTTCTGCACGCACAGTCAGGCCCGGAAGCACTGGCTTCAGGTAAGTCATCAGGACGCGGAACAGGTTAATGCCCATTGAGCAAATCGCTTGTAGATCGGCGTCACGGCCTTCTTGTTTCGCCACAACCCACGGCGCCTGTTCATCAACGTAACGGTTAGCAAGATCGGCCAATGCCATGATTTCACGGATTGCCTTGCCAAACTCGCGGTTGGTGAAGTCTTCTGCAATAGCTTGTGCTGCATCAACAAACTTTTGGTACAGTGCAGGATCAGCAAGCTGGTCTGCCAGTTTGCCACCAAAACGCTTATTGATGAAACCGGCATTACGTGAGGCAAGGTTAACTACTTTGTTAACGATATCGCTGTTGACACGCTGAACAAAATCTTCCAGATTCAGGTCAATATCATCAATGCGGGAAGAGAGCTTCGCTGCGTAATAATAACGCAAACAATCAGCATCAAGGTGTTTCAGATAAGTTTCGGCCTTGATGAAGGTTCCGCGGGATTTGGACATCTTAGTTCCGTTTACGGTGATATAACCGTGAACGAACAGGTTGGTTGGTTTGCGGTAATTGCAACCTTCCAACATTGCCGGCCAGAACAGGCTGTGGAAATAAACGATATCTTTACCGATGAAATGGTAGAGATCCGCTTTGGAATCTTTTTCCCAGAACTCATCGAAATTCAGGTCATCACGCTTATCACACAGATTTTTGAATGAGCCCATGTAGCCAATTGGCGCGTCCAGCCAAACGTAAAAATATTTACCCGGTTGATCCGGAATTTCAAAACCGAAATAAGGTGCATCACGGGTGATATCCCATTGTTGCAACCCGGCCTCGAACCATTCCTGCATTTTGTTTGCGACTTGCTCCTGCAACGAACCAGAGCGAGTCCATTTTTGCAGCATATCGCTGAATGCAGGAAGATCGAAGAAGAAATGCTCTGTATTACGCATTTCTGGCGCGGCTCCAGAAACAACAGAACGAGGATTGATCAGCTCCGTTGGAGAGTAGGTTGTTCCACAAACTTCACAGTTATCGCCATACTGATCTTCTGCCTTACATTTTGGGCAGGCACCTTTGACGAAACGGTCTGGCAGGAACATGCCTTTTTCTGGATCGTACAACTGAGAAATTGTCCGGTTCTTGATGTAGCCGTTCTTTTTCAGTTCCAGATAAATTTTAGATGCAAGGGCTTTGTTCTCTTCGCTATGCGTAGAATGATAGTTATCGTAGCTGATGGCAAAGCCGGCAAAATCCTGCTGATGCTCTAGGCTCACCTTGGCAATCATATCTTCTGGTGAAACCCCACTCTGCTGGGCTTTCAGCATGATTGGTGTACCGTGGGCATCATCAGCACAGACAAAGTGAACCTCTTTGCCGCGCATTCGATGATAACGAACCCAAATATCAGCCTGAATGTGTTCCAGAATATGACCGAGATGAATTGGACCGTTAGCATAAGGTAACGCACAGGTCACCAATAGTTTGTTCGCGACTTGAGACATAGTTAGGATCTGACTTCCGTAAAATGAAAAGGGTTTTTGATGTTACCTGATCAAGAGCATTGCCGCTAGGGTAACGGGAGAACTTCGTCACTTTTACTTATGGCCTTATCTGAAGCCGTTAGCTTCTGTTATGATGTCCAAACGGTTTTAGGTTGAAAAAAGAGAAATCAAAAGGAGCCGGGATGAACTCACAATCCCCCGAGCAGACCAATCCTGACCTGCTGAAAGAACACGTTGCCAAAATATTGGCAACATTCAAACATCCGACATTAGAGCGAGATTTGATCGCCCTGAAAGCGTTGCATCAGTGCACCATGCTGGATGGCATATTGCATATTGAATTAATCATGCCGTTCGTCTGGAAACGTGCCTTTGAAGTATTAAAAGCAGAAACAACTCAATCCCTGCAAGCCGCGACGGGAGCGAAAGCCATTGAGTGGCGATTAACCCATGATATCAGCACATTGCGTCGCGCCAATAACTTGCCGGGCGTAAATGGTGTGCGCAATATTGTTGCGGTCAGTTCAGGCAAGGGCGGCGTGGGAAAATCCAGTACAGCGGTAAATCTGGCACTGGCACTGGCACAGGAAGGAGCAAAAGTCGGTATTCTGGATGCGGATATCTACGGCCCCTCTATCCCCAATATGCTTGGTACAGCCAAAGAGCGCCCGACTTCCCCGGATGGTCAGCATATGGCACCGATTATGGTACATAATATGGCGACTAACTCCATCGGCTACCTCGTCACCGATGATAACGCAATGGTTTGGCGTGGCCCGATGGCGAGCAAAGCCTTGATGCAAATGTTACAGGATACTTTGTGGCCAGATTTGGATTATCTGGTGATTGATATGCCGCCGGGAACAGGAGATATCCAGTTAACGCTATCCCAGAATATTCCGGTGACTGGCGCGCTGGTTATTACAACACCACAGGATATTGCCCTGATTGATGCCATGAAGGGCATTGTTATGTTTCAGAAGGTCAATGTGCCGGTTTTAGGCATTATTGAAAATATGAGCACCCATATTTGCAGTAACTGCGGTCATCATGAGCCGATTTTCGGTACAGGTGGGGCAGAAAAACTCGCAGAAAAATATCATTGCCAATTACTGGGGAAAATCCCACTGCATATTTCATTGCGTGAAGATCTTGACCGTGGTGAACCGACCGTGAGTTGTCAGCCTGACAGTGAGTTTACGGATATTTATCGTGAAATTGCTGCCGGTATTTCTGCACAGATGTATTGGCAGGGAGAAAAGATCCCGACTGAAATTTCTTTCCGTGCAGTTTGATTTGAGCGACTCCATACTGAAAACGTAGGTCAATGGCTCCTATAGTTACAGAGCCATTGTTCTATGTTCGGTGATGTCTATGTTCGGTGATGTCTATGTTCGGTGATGTCTATTTTATCTGCTGAAGTGCTTCGTATCACTTTCTGTATTTCAATTACATACCATTGAGGGATTATTTTTAGCGTATTCTCCACTTGAAGCATAAAATTGCGGAATTTTTATGCGAAGCGTATCGAAAAAAACGAGACTTATCTTGTTTACTCTGGAATAGAAGCCACTAACTCCCTATAATCCGCCACACATGGTGTTTGTGAATACCATGTTCCCACTTTATTTTTTTCTTTTTTAACCAGGTTATTTCTATTATGGCTGATGAAGCACATAAGTGTACAATCGTAGGTATCTCAGGTGCCTCTGCCTCAGGCAAAAGCCTTATTGCCAGCACACTTTATAGAGAATTACGCGCTCAGGTTGGTGATCATAATATCGGTGTTATTCCAGAAGATTGCTATTATAAAGATCAAACCAACACCCCAATAGAAGAACGTTATAAAGTTAATTATGATCACCCAAGCTCAATGGATCACAATTTACTGTTTGAACATCTCCAGGCACTGAAGGCCGGAAAATCCATTGAGTTGCCGCAATATGACTACGTTGAACACACCCGCAAACCTGAATCCATTCATTTTGAACCGAAAAGAGTCATTATTCTCGAAGGTATCCTACTATTAACGGATAAGCGCTTGCGCCAAGAGTTGGACTTTTCCATTTTTGTCGATACACCACTGGATATCTGTTTGATGCGCCGTATTAAACGCGATGTGAATGAACGCGGGCGTTCGTTGGATTCCGTCATGGAACAGTACAAGAAAACTGTACGACCCATGTTCCTGCAATTTATCGAGCCATCGAAACAATATGCCGATATTATTGTACCTCGTGGTGGGAAGAACCGCGTGGCCATTGATATCTTAAAAGCCAAAATTGGCCAATTTTACGAATAATCTGCTGTTCAGGCATTCATAAGTATCATCGTATTTGAGAGGAAATAATGCGACTCTGTGACCGTGACATTATTAAATGGCTAGATGAAGGTAAGCTGGTAATTACCCCACGTCCCCCTGTTGAACGTATTAATGGGGCAACTGCTGATGTGTGCCTTGGGAATCAGTTTCGCGTTTTTCGGGGTCATACTGCCGCTTACATTGATTTGAGTGGCCCTAAGGCGGAAGTCAATGCGGCACTTGACCGTGTCATGAGCGATGAAATTACTTTGCCGGATGGAGAAGCATTTTTCCTCCATCCCGGTGAATTGGCTTTGGCGGTAACGCTGGAATCTGTCACACTGCCTGATAATTTAGTCGGTTGGCTGGATGGGCGTTCATCTCTGGCGCGCCTCGGCCTGATGGTGCATGTCACTGCGCATCGCATTGATCCGGGTTGGCAGGGGCAAATCGTTCTGGAATTCTATAATTCAGGCAAGCTGCCTTTGGCTTTACGCCCCGGTATGGTCATAGGTGCATTGAGCTTTGAACCGCTTTCGGGATCGGCTGAGCGGCCTTATAACCGACGTCAGGGTGCTAAATATAAAAATCAGCAGGGAGCCGTAGGTAGCCGTATCAGTGAGGATTAATCTTTCCTGGTAAAGCTTTTTGGTGAAAATAGTCATCTTGTAGACATGAGACTGGGGAAGTCATGAAAAGATTGTTGACGACACTCGTTATTCTGTTGGTAGTCATTGTTGCTGGTTTAACTACGCTGGTCATGTTAATTAACCCAAATGATTTTCGTGACTATATAGTCAAACAGGTACAAAAGAAGAGTGGTTACCAGCTCGTGTTGCAGGATGATTTACGCTGGCATGTCTGGCCAAAACTGAGCATTCTGACTGGGCAAATATCATTGACCGCTCAGGATGCTAAAAAGCCGGCAATTGTGGCAGAAAACATGCGTCTGGACGTGGAATTGTTGCCTCTGTTATCCCACCAGCTTTCAGTTAAAGAAGTGATGCTGAAAGAGGCTGTATTGCGATTCACACCAGATAGCCAGCCACAGAAACGGTTACAAGCCCCGATTGCGCCGGAAAGTGATATTCGCTATCCCGCCGTCTCTGGCAGTCAGGCTTGGAAATTGGATATTGCCAGAATCAAGGTAGTGGATAGCTTACTGATCTGGCAAGCCAGTGATCATTCCCAATTGAATGTTCGTGGTATCAATTTACTGTTGGAACGTAGTGATAAAAATCACGTTGACCTCAAACTCAGCAGTAAAATTAATCAGAATCAGAAAGAACTGGCATTTGAACTTGGTGCCTTGGTGGATATTTCCGACTACCCGCAGAAGGTGTTGGCTGACATTAATTCCCTGACGTATCAATTAAAGGGTGTTGGCTTGCCATCTGCCGGAATTCAAGGGACAGGCAGTGCTACAGTGAAATATCAGGCTTCACCTGAATCAATATCACTGCAAAAAATAGCGTTGATGATGAATGATGAGAACGAACTGAAAGGTAATATTACTGCCATCTTGAAAGATAAGCCGCAATATTCCATCAACCTAACATCGTCAAAATTGAATCTGGACAATCTGTTGGGGTGGGATGTTTTACCGAAAAATACCCCACAGGCAAAACATGATTATCGAATCGAAAATAACTCATCAAAACCAGTGATCGCGGCATCAGTCTCGCCATTGTCCAATTATGATCTCACTTTTTTGCAAGGAGTTGATGCTGATGTTTCATTCATGGCAGATAAGCTCATTTATCAGGGGATGAATATTGATAATTTTGGCTTGCAGGCTGTGAATAATAACGGCTTGGCGAGGATTGAAAAGTTAAACGGCGATCTATTTGGTGGGCATTTTGCGCTGCCAACCACGATTGATGCCACAGTGACTCCTGCAAAATTACATACAAAGCCACTTTTACAGAAAGTTGAATTGGAGCCATTGTTAACCGCATTAGCATTACCGCCAATATTCAATGGTCAGATTAACGTGGATGGTGATCTTATGGGGGAAGGGTATGACGAATATGCCATTTCCCATTATTGGCAGGGTGATTTGAATATTGATCTGAAAAACGCGCGCCTGAAAGGATTGAATATTCCTCAGCTTATTCAGCAATCTTTTTCCCGGGCAACTGATAAAGTCAGCCAACCTACGAATACAGATGATTTTACTGAAGCGAAAAATATGTCAGTGAAAGCACAATTGGATCGTGGTGAGATTAATATTAGTGAACTTACTGCAATTTCCGGCATTCTCAATATTCAGGGGAAAGGGAAAGCAAATTTACTGAAACAGAACACCGATGTTGCATTATGGGTGCAATTGACCGATGGATGGGGTAAACAGAACGAATTGGTACGTCGTTTGGCGAAGTTAAGAGTGCCACTGCGAGTTTACGGTGATTGGAATAACCTGCAATATACGTTGAATGTGGAATCTGTATTGCGTGATGAGATACAAGAAAGAGCCAAACAATCCATCAAAGATTGGCTCGACAATAACAACGATAATGAGAACCTTAAAAAACTAGAGGAACTGCTGAATAAAAATAGGGGTAATCATTAAATAGAAAAGAAATTGATGTTTTAGTTTCGGTCAGGTGATCGCCTTGGCGATCACCTGATTTAATGCCTATTTCTGTTAATACCCTACCGCATTAATACCCGACAACCTGATAGTAGAAGTGCGGTACCCAGCCGAGCTGATTAGTCGTGACGGAGACTGTCAATGTATCTTTCGACAAACCAACTCCGTCTGAATTATCTCGCCGTGTTTTGACATCAGCCAAATAACTAGGATGCTGATTATCAAAATTATCTCCGACAATACTTGCTTGGCATGAAATAATGCCATTTGGCAAGGCCGTGGGCAGTGTGATTTTGTAGAAGTGAGTATAGTAAGTCACTCCACCAATCACAGATACATTAAATTCGCCAATAGGTTCACTACCAACCACAAGCCCGTTTAACATGAATATCTCACCCAGTTTGATGATGGTGTGATCTTCCCCGATTCGACGTGATTCAAGGCCTGATCCTACCAAATCACCCAAGCCTAAATTTCTCACAAAGGCTTGTTTGTCTGGGATATCGGCTCCATTCTTACTTTTCTCCAGCCGGCCCTCAACGTCATTTTTGGCGGCTAGCGCATTGGTATTGGCATCACTTGCTAATGTTTCAACTTTATTGATGCGGGTATCGATTTCCGTCTTGCTGTAAGTCCCTACATCAGATGCAGTCAGTTTAATATCGGATAACAGGGCCTTGCCATTTATGGTACGCGTGAGTGGGACGCGACCATCCGCATTGTTATTGGCTGCATTTGCCAGATCTTTAATATCCTCAATGCGATTGTCCACTTCGCCTTTGGTATAGGCATTCATATCAGATGCAGTCAGTTTAATATCGGATAACAAGGCTTTACCATTCACGGTACGCGTGAGTGGAACTTTGCTCTCCGTATTATTATTGGCATTATTTGCCAGCTCCTTAACTTCATCAATAAGGATGTTGATATCAGCCTTGTCATAGGTATCTATATCAGCCGCAGTAAGTTGAATGTCCGTTGATAATTCCTTGCCATTCACTTTACGTGCCAATGGTACTTTGCTATCAGCAATACTAATGGCTGAATTTGCTGTGTTATTGGCTTTCTTAGCTTGCTCGGTAACCCTGCTGATTTGATCATCGATTTCCGCTTTATCATAAGTATTGATATCAGCAGCTTTTAATTCAATGTCAGTTATCAGCTCCTTACCATTGATCTTGCGGGTTGTTGGAACCGATTGTTGCAGAGCCAACGTGGCATTTTTATTGGCGGTTTCAGCCAGATCCTTAACGTCCTTGAGACTGGTGTCACTTTCTGTTTTGCTGTAGGCATCGACATCGGCCGCAATCAATTGGATATCGGTTGAAAGTTCTTTGCCATTGACCTTACGGGTTAATGGCACTTTGCTGTCACCCAGATCCGTAACATCTTTGATGCGTGTGTCGATTTCCGATTTGCTGTAAGCATCGACATCGGCCGCAATCAATTGGATATCGGCTGAAAGTTCTTTGTTATTAACTTTGCGGGTTAATGGGACTTTGCTGTCAGCCAGAACCGTCACATTCTCGATACGCGTATCGATTTCCGCTTTGCTGTAAACATCAATATCAACAGCAGTCAGTTGGATATCGTTCGTGAGGTCTTTTCCATTGACTTTGCGGGTTAATGGGACTTTGCTGTTAGCCAAATCCTGAACATCTTTGATGCGTGTGTCGGTTTCTGCTTTGCTGTAAGCATCGACATCGGCCGCAATCAGTTGGATATCGCTTGAAAGCTCTTTGTCATTAACTTTGCGGGTTGATGGCACTTTACTGTCAGCCAAATCCGTCACAACTTTAATATTGGCGTCACTTTCTGCTTTGCTGTAAGCATCGACATCGGCCGCAATCAGTTGGATATCGCTTGAAAGCTCTTTGTCATTGACTTTGCGGGTTAATGGCACTTTGTTGTCAGCCAGATCCCTGACATCCTTGATATTGGCATCACTTTCCACTTTGCTGTAGGCACCAACATCAGCGGCAGTGAGTTGGATATCGGCTGAAAGTTCTTTGTCATTGACTTTGCGGGTCAATGGCACTTTGCTTTCGGCCAGATCTCTGACATCTTTGATTCGCGTATCGATTTCTGCTGTGCTGTAGGCATCGACATCGGCCGCAGTCAGTTGGATATCGCTTGAAAGCTCTTTGTCATTGACTTTGCGGGTTGATGGCACTTTGCTTTCGGCCAGATCCCTGACGTCCTTGATATTGGCATCACTTTCCACTTTGCTGTAGGCACCAACATCAGCAGCAATCAGCTGGATATCGGCTGAAAGTTCTTTGTCAT
>NZ_LFCV01000016.1 GCF_001037465.1 Xenorhabdus khoisanae | reverse complement strand
CCTTGCACAACCAGCCCCCTAATAGTTAAACTGAAATTTACCGCAGCGATGGGAATATAACCCATTTTTTAGAAAAGAAAGGCTATTATAAATAAATATAAATATAAATATAAATTTATATCGTTAATAGCACAGATGCGCGATCTCTTTGTTAATTCAATAGACTCCCTAGATAACTAAGAAGGCAATCTTATGATCACAATAACTCAAGCTAATACCATAAACAATGATGCGAGAAACCATTTTCGGTATGGAAAAAAATCAGACAACAAAGTTTATTCGTTTAGCTATGGCAATGCTACTGAGTTCAAAAAAACGCATCGCTATGAGCAAGCTATAAAAGCTAATGAATCCCTTAGAATACAGAGAACGAGAGGTTTTGACTTTTATGATCAATTGGATACGCGTCCCGAGGAACGTGCTGGCAATTGTGGGGAATATACTGAATTTGCTGTAAATATTGCTCTTAATATGGATCAGATCAGCACTGTTTGGATTTTCGGCTGTGATAAACTAGGAGGAGTAGATCATGAATTTTGTGTTTTTAACTTATCTCAGGCTCCAAATCCAAACAGAATTACATGCCTAAACGGGCTATCTAATGAAACTTTCCGGGATGATGTGATTGCTTGTGATCCATGGGCAAATATAGTGTGTCTTTACACTGACTATCCACAAAGACTAAGGGAAAAGATGCTTAAGTGGGATATGCGTGGAAAGTGCATTATGATAGGGTCTAATCCAATACCTGCAACAGAGTGGGGACGTAAGTGCTTGAACGCGCCAATAAAATTTGTTCAGAAACGTTAGTTAGCCCGGGATTTTTTAATGTTTCTTTCTTGCACACACCCTTTTTTTATCTCCTTTTCGTATGCTGCGCAATTCTAACCAAACAAAAAACAACGAATAATAGAGCGAATTTTATCCCTTTGTACAAATAACGATATGGAAAAAATGCCGTCGTTCGAGTTTTAAAAAATTATTCCCACGATGTGTAACCCCACTTCCGCTGGAGCATGTGGAAGTTCAGCTCATCTGTGAAGTCGATGAGATGTGGTCATTTGTCGGAAATAAAAAGCAACAACGTTGGTTATGGTATGCTTGGGAGCCTCGTCTGAAGCGTATTATCGCGCATGCTTTCGGCAGATGAAGCAAAAAGACCTTAAAGAAATTGCTCAAAAAATTATCTTCATTTAATATTGCTTTTTGGTGTACCGATAATTTCAAGGCTTACAATTTGTTACCCACCAATAAGCATCTTATAGGGAAAAGTTTCACACAGCATATCGAACGCGAAAACCTTACCCTACGAAACCGTATTAAGCGACTAAATCGGAAAACATTGGGTTATTCAAAATCACCGGATATGCATGACAAAGTCATCGGGACTTTTATCGAAAGAGAATATTATGTTTAAGGTCAATCAACAAATTGAATACATGACCAATTTTTCATTATAAATGAAATTGATTTTTTCAGTTTAAGCATGCACCTCTACAGGAGAAAACCGACTTCGGGGTATGGTTTTTTTATTACGTATAAGATCCGATAATTATAATTCGTGTTTTCACAAAGTCGGTAACTTCAAATTAAAAGGTTGGAGTCATGATTTACATTTTTATGATCTTTTTGGCATTGGGGTAACGTGCGGTACTTGATTCAGGATAATATTTCACTAAATCATGTTCTTGGTATGTATCAATTCCACCTTGAAGCTCTTCTTTTTTTCCAAAAAATATGACTCTATCTTTTTTGCTTTTTATTAATATATGATTATCAGCAATATGAATAATTTCACCAATATGAGAAGAGTCTAAAATTATGGCTTTTCCCCATTCTTTATTGATTGGTAAGGAGGGTATGCCAATAGGAAGTTGTTTATTTTTCCAGAGTGCATGGATACTGCATAATTCTGCCATTTTTTGATTATTTTCGATAATATCCAGTAGTTTCATATTTGAAGGGTTTATCCAATAGATTACCTTTAAACAACGTTCATAGTGCTCAATAACTTTGTTGATGATATCTTCAATTTGATAAGCTCTTTGATCACGCCATAATGGTTCATGGTGAGAAAGTCGGTTGCGAATTTTATTAATTTCCTTTAGCTCATTGCCAATACTGTTAATTGATAATGGCCGGCCTGTTTGCGTATTCAAGGCTTCAGGGAAAACCAAACCTCTCAAATGTGGCCAAAGAACTAAGTAAGGTTTTTTCTGAACGTCAAACTCATTCCTTACCATCGATACCCAAAAACCAAATGTCAGTTTGGCGATAATATTTTCAGGTGTATGCGGCTTTTTTTCTTGATCTAATTGTTTTAGTGCTGCTTGGATGCCTTTATAAGCACCTGGGTTATTCTGTTGTGTGAAAGCCGTAACGAACCAACTACGATCTATTTTGGACTTTTTTTCTTCCCAGACATGGCTGGCAAACTTGTGCTCAATACGTTTTTCTTCATACTGGATATAAGATTGATAGATGGCGTTACGTAGTGAAATCTCAATGACCTGCAACGCAGGTAAGAAAACACTGGCCAGCTGTTTGTTCCACAGATAAATGCCCAGACACTGTTCAGAAGATGTTCCACCAAGGATAGGAGACTGATAGGTGGCAAATCTAGAAGCGGATAGCGATTTAGTAATTGCTTCAATAGTCATTGTGTTACTATGTCCTGTGTGAATTTGGTGTAGTATACCGTTGTTTTATTTAGATATATACGGTGCAAGAACACACGTTGACCCATTTTATTGAGTGATGTATAATCTGTAGCCAGAGGAAACTCTACTTGTGTAAGCACCCGCCCCTACTCATCGTGACGGTCGGAGTGTGAAGAATATTTTTCGAAAAAGGCTCCTTCAGGAGCCTTTTTTGATCCCGATTTACAGTATGCTAGCGACTATTGACAGATATTTATT
Source organism: Xenorhabdus khoisanae (assembly GCF_001037465.1). Lineage (GTDB taxonomy): Bacteria > Pseudomonadota > Gammaproteobacteria > Enterobacterales > Enterobacteriaceae > Xenorhabdus > Xenorhabdus khoisanae. Next base: position 6,159 of record NZ_LFCV01000016.1, on the reverse strand, counting down.
TTTCTGTTCGTTATTTGGAATTATCAGGACAGTGTAATTAATGATACTTTACTGATATGGCAGCATAATGATCTAAAATAATTATCTTAACTGCCTAATTTACTTGTTAAACTTACATGTTCGATTATTGAATTCGATAACACAATCGGTTAAAGTGAAAACGCTATCGGCAAAATCCGATAGTCGGGGATTTGCAACCCTGTTAAGAGTAACCCACTGGTAGAAATTTTCTGCCAGTGTGCCTGCTATCGCACCTTCAATGGCGGTTCAGGCAGGGGAGGCTTCGGCCTCGCCGGACGGTTACTCCCGGTATTGCAAACCCTGTCTGAACTACCACCAATAATCAACAGAAGGGGAAGCAGGTATGACTTACACTCAACAAGACTGGCACCCAGCGGATATTATTGCTGCCTTGCGTAAACGTGGTACCACACTCGCCAAATTATCCCGCGAATCAGGATTAAGTTCTTCCACACTGGCAAATGCACTGTCCCGTCCGTGGCCGAAAGGCGAATATATTATTGCAAACACGTTGGAAATAGCGCCGTCTGAAATCTGGCCCAGCCGCTATTTTGATCGCAATGGTAATTTGCTTGAGCGAAAAATACGCAAATCGGTTGCTGAATAATGTTCCGCTATAACCCATGACTCTGAATACGATAATACCGCTTTAGGATTTATCCGTTATTTTCTATTACAGCATTTTTTATTTTCAGCAAACACAGTTGAGTTGTTCATTGAATAAACCACAAGGTTCCCGGCATAGTCAGGATTATTTTATGACTGAGCAAGGAACCTATTTGGGATGAAAATAAACGCGTTAGTTAGTCTGATAGCGGTCATAGTGACCGGATGCACGGCTCCCGTAAAACCACCGCAATCTCAACCCTCAAAAGAAACTTTTCCTTCCGTTACGCTGACACGTAACATTCAGCCTGTTTCACCGGATATTTATCAACAAACGTCAGAAGTTGTTCGTTATGGTCGCTATTTGCTGGTCAGCACCGACCCAACAGAGGCACAGCGTGACCCGCTTTCCCAACTGGTTGATAGCCCTATTCCTGTTTCTCTAAAACCCACCGTGGCTGATGCCATGCGTTACGTGCTGCGTCAATCGGGCTATTCGTTATGTGCGCCTGAAAAGGAGAATGACATCTTATATCGTCAGCCGTTGCCGTCTGTGCACTATCAGTTAGGCCCTGTCCGGTTGCGAACGGCGTTGCAGGTGATAGCAGGCCCAGCCTGGCAACTGGACGTGGATGAGGTACAGCGTATGGTGTGTCACCATTTGCGGCAGGGCTATCAGTTACCGATTCCGGCTAAACCATCACAGCAGGAAGGCGTTTCATGATATTGAACCGAATCGGTCTATGGGCAGGGTTGTTGCTGAGCAGCTGGGCGGCAACATCGGCACCCTTAGCTTCGCAGCAGACGCAATTTAGGGAAAACCAACAGCAATCCCTGAAAAGTCAGGCTGAACAGTGGACGTTAAGTGCGGATGAATACCAGCGTTATCAGCAACTGATGAATGGGCCTCGGGGTATCCAGTCCCCAGGGCTTGATCCACTGACCACATTAGGCATTGAAACCGACAGTGATGCCGAACGTAGCCGTTATGCTGAACAGTGGGTCAGGGTGGAGTTCGCCCGTACAGAGAAAGAGCTGCGTTTCCAGCGTGAAGTGGATGCGGCGTGGCAGCGGCTGTTTCCGGATGTGTTGCCAGTCAATATGACAACATCACGCGAGACAAGTGGCCGTCTGGCGTTGTTTGTCAGAATCAAAGATTGTCCGCCGTGTGAAACCCGTTTGACCGAAGTCCTGGCGGCTAACCAGCCTGTCGATATCTATCTGGTTGACAGTCAGGGTAATGACGACACATTACGGCAGTGGGCCAAAAATCATCATATCCCTGTTGAGCGGGTACGTCACCGGCAAATCACGCTGAATCATGATGCGGGGTACTGGTTTCGGTTTGGCAAGGGGCTGATGCCGGTATTGTTGCGGCAAGGGGAACAGGGATGGCACATTACGTCATTACAATGAAACGGCTGAGCATATTCCCCATTATCAGTCTGTTATGGATCAGTGCCTGTCAGGCTGAACTGAACGTGATTGCGGATTTAGGCGGCAAAGAGGCTGCACCCTTTTATGCAGGTATTCATGCTCAGTCAGATGATATCACTTTGCCGCTACAGCATTCTTCACCCGAGCAGGCCGGTGAAGCTGCCATGTTACCGGTGAAAACACCAGAATTGACACCGGGAAAAGTCGCAAGCCGACCACTGCAACTGCCGGGCATTGGGGCATTGTTTTTGATTGGTGATGACGCTGATTCGCGTCAGTGGTTAAGTCAGCATGCAGCCCGGCTTGCGCAATTGCACGCCGTGGGTTTGGTCGTCAATGTCAGTGAAATGGCAGGCTTACAGTCACTGCGCGCATTAGCACCGGATGTTTCGTTATCACCGGCTTCCGGTTCGGAATTGGCTCGCCGTTTGCAACTGCGACATTATCCGGTGTTGATCACCGAAACTGCGCTCTCTCAGTCGTCATTACCATGAGCCGCCGTTACGTTGTCGAAGCCCTGCTCCGCCCAGCGGTAGAATTGAATACCGCGATGGTCTCAGCCGTTGCCGCTTTTGTTTGTATCAGGGCACCCTGGGCCATTGCATTGGCACCGTCAGTCAGTTATGTGATGGCAGGCGGTTTTGCGGTATTGGCGATGATACGTACATGGCAGGGCATTCAGGTACTCCGCTATCGCAGAAACCTGCGCCGTTTGCCGCGTTATCAGATGAGTACAAAACAGATCCCTGTCAGCCATCAGCGCCTGTTTTTGGGCAAGGGATTTCGCTGGCAGCAAAAGCACGTCCAACGTTTGCAGGATACACGGCGACCGGAAGTTGAGCGATTTGTGCAATCGTCCCAGCTTTATCAGCTTGGCCGTTTACTGGAGCGCCGAACGGAATACCGTTGGCCGAAATTGTCGGCCCTGTTACGCAAAGATTCGCCACTTAATCCGGTACGCCCTTTGCCACCGGTTGGCGGCAATCCCATGATCCACGGCATTGAGCCACAGGAAGCCGAGGTGTTTATGGATCTGCGTGAGCGGGTCGGGCATACGCTGGTGATGGGCACCACCCGTGTGGGAAAAACCCGGCTGGCCGAATTGCTGATAACCCAGGATATCCGGCGGGGCGAGGTGGTGATTGTCTTTGATCCAAAAGGGGATGCTGATTTACTAAGACGCATCTGGGCAGAAGCCCACCGGGCAGGTCGTGGCAATGAACTTTCCCTCTTTCATTTGGGCTGGCCGGAAATTTCGGCACGTTATAACGCGGTCGGACGGTTTGGCCGGGTCTCAGAAGTTGCTTCCCGTCTGGCGGGGCAGCTCAGTGGTGAAGGCAATAGCGCCGCGTTTCGGGAATTTGCCTGGCGATTTGTTAATATTGTGGCTCGCGCGTTAGTCGCATTGGGTCATCGGCCGGATTACACCTTGATTACGCGTTACGTCAATAATATCAGCGAACTGTATCAGCTCTATGCCACGAAAATACTGGCAGAGCGACAACCCGCACTGCTGGCACAAATCAGCCAGTCCCTTGGCAAACTGAAAGAAAAGGATATTCCGCGCAATATGCAGGGGCAGCCGGATGCGCTCAGGCTCTGGGCGATGGAAGTTACGCTGAGTTCAGAAGCCGGTAAGCAGCTTTACGATCCGATTCTGGACGGGCTGCGTTCCGCTGTGCGTTATGACCGTACCTATTTTGATAAAATTGTGGCTTCCTTATTACCCCTGCTGGAAAAGCTGACCACCGGCAAAATTGCTGAGCTGCTCTCACCGGATTATCTCAATATGTCGGATTTACGCCCCATTTTCGATTGGGAACAGGTGATCCGCAAGAACGGTATTGTCTATATCGGGCTGGATGCACTGTCGGACAGTGATGTGGCTTCGGCAGTCGGTAACAGTATGTTTGCCGATTTGGTCAGTGTGGCGGGGCAGATTTATAAATACGGCATGAATGCGGGCTTGCCGGTGCGCCATGACGGCAAGCTGGCGATTAACCTGCATTGTGACGAATTCAATGAGCTGATGGGCGATGAATTTATCCCGTTGATCAATAAAGGTGGTGGCGCCGGTATGCAGGTCACGGCCTATACCCAGACTTCCTCAGATATCGAAGCCCGTATCGGCAGCCCGGCTAAAACCGCGCAGGTGATCGGTAACTTCAATACCCTGATTATGCTGCGGGTGCGGGAGAACCGGACGGCAGAGCTGCTCACCAGCCAGCTGCCTGAAGTGGAAATCTACAGTAAGACCCTGGTTTCGGGGCATTCGGATATTGCGGATGTCGAACAGGGACAGGATTTTACCTCCTCCACACAGGACAGGGTCGGTACGGTCAAAACGCCGCTGGTCACACCTGCCGAAATGATTAACCTGCCGAAAGGACAGGCATTCGCTCTATTGGAAGGCGGGCAGTTGTGGAAAATTCGGATGCCCTTGCCTACCGGGGATGACGACGATGCCCTGATGCCAGCGAGTTTGCAGAAAATCGCCGAACAGATGCGACGGCATTACCGTACCCGTGAAGCCTGGTGGGAAGAGAAAGCATAATGGCACAGTCAGAACCGGCTTCCCGTCAATCCACTCAACCACCGCGCAAGCATGGCCTGCTGTATCGTGTGCTATGGGAATGGCCGTGGCAAATCGCTGGGTTTATTGTGATGTCCTGGCTATTCAGCCTGTTACTGGAGTATCTTGGGATGACCTTTCTTTGGCAGGATGAAGGCGCCTCTCACAGCCAGACAATGATGAATACCGAACTGCAATTTTTATCCACGGAATTTACCCAGAGCTTGCTGCTATCCGAACCTTCACAAACTGTCTCTGACTGGCTGGTACAGGCGTATCAATGGCTGTTTGTGGACAGTGGTTTTATGCATTGGATACAGGGGCAGCGGCAATATCCACTCAATAACGGCAATGATTTTATGCGTGAATTCAATGCTGTATTACAGGAGGTATCAGTCTATTTGCAGAAATATGGGCTGGCCACGGTGTTTATTACGATGGTGACGTTGATCCGGATAGCGATCCTGCTGTTATCCGTCCCGCTGTTTGTGATGGTGGTTTTAGTCGCACTGGTTGACGGGCTGGGACGGCGGGATTTACGGCGTTATGGTGCGGGGTATGAGTCGAGTTTTGTCTATCATCATGCCAAGCGGGGAATTAAACCGGCCTGCTCCATTCCCTGTGTGTTGTATTTATCGTGGCCAAGTGTGATGTATCCTGCGATGATATTGTTGCCGGCGGCGATAGTGCTGTGTATAGCGGTGTTTATCACAACTACGATGTTTAAGAAGTATATATGAAGCTGGATTAACACAATACGTAGCCGCATCAGCTAACAACATAACATCAATCCTATTTTTGATCTGTATTCCATTATTGGTTTAAGGTGGGGGACAACGTATTGTATTCATATTATCTTTACTTGTTTATTTTATTAGCAAAATGAGGGAGAAAATGAAAGATTTCTTTGATTATTTAGTTCACAATTACGCAGGAGTATTAGCATTGAGTGGAGCATTTTTTTCTGGTGTTGGAATAGTAATTCGCCTAATTTATAAAGGTGTTACTTTATTTAGCAATAGAAGAATCTCAAGGAATAAATATTATCTTAATGAATATTCTAATGTTATAGGCGATGAGAACAAAAAACACATAGAAGATATTATAACATCTGAAGTGATGTTTAAGATAACAAAAACGAGATCACCAAAATTAAGAAATATAATTTCAAAACTCGATCGCAATGGTGTTAGAGCTGATTACATACGTGACATTAAAAAATTAAATTTTTATGTGTTATTTGATTTTGAGCATCCAATTATTAAAACCGATTTTTATTATAAAGTAGGTAGAGTTTTTGAGTTAATGATGGGCGGTATATTTTTCACTGCTATGGTTTTGATATTTTTAATGGCATCTTATTTTGATAATAAAAACCCACAAGGATATTCTTTTTTTCTTGTAATAATTTTTATGATTTTTATTGGGTTTTTCTCTGTGAGTTTTATGACGTTAAGCCCTTCTAAAAAAAGAATAAAGAATTTAAATGAAGTTTTATCAAGATATAAGGTGGATGATTAAAT